>CAYYCI010000006.1:0-21384 GCA_964470215.1 uncultured Planctomycetota bacterium | reverse complement strand
TTCTCTCCTGCCTGCCCAGGCAATCAGTGGCCGCGCCGGGGTAAACCTTCACCGCTTCGTGGCGAGGCGTGTAGGTCACCGGTGATCATCTTTGTCTGTTTCGGAGCCACGATAACTACTTGTCGGGGAACAGCCTCCTCAAGAGGCCGGCGTCGAGTTCGGCTTTCGGGGCAAATTCCGGGGAGTCGAGGTAGCGCAACAGGCTGTGGAGCAATTGCCGGGCCTCCGGCTTGTCCTGTAGGGCGAGCAGATTGATGGCACAGACCAACATCTTGCCCCGGCCGACCCTGGTCTCGAAGAGCAAGCCGAGTTTGTGGTTGCGCTCGAAGTTGTCTATCACCTGGACGATGGGGCGATAATCGGCCGGGGTCTCGTCGAGGATGACGGGCCGGGAGTTCTTGACCAGGTGCCACCACTGCCAGTCGCTGTGGAACTCCGTCGGGAAGCGGGCCAGGGCGGGCGCTTCGGGGTCGCAGAGGATGCCGAGCGTCCCCGGCGCCACCTTGATGCCACGACGCTCGGCAGCACGGCGGAACATGGGGAAACACCAGAAGTCGGTCTGGAACGAGCCTTTGATGCTGTGGGGCAGGCGATCCAACCTCGGCAGCAACAGGACCTTGCCCCCTGAGGCGAGGTGCTCTTGCGTTGCGGCCGCCCCGAAACTGTCGGTTACCATCACGCCCCGCGGCACGCTGGTGTCCACCTTCGGCGGATAGACCCAGATCGGGTATTCGTTGCGGTATTCCGTCCCTTCGATGGCCACTGTGATCGCCAGTTTTTGCGGCGCGCGAACCTCGCCGAGCGGAACCGCGAACGTGTCAACCTCGCCGACCTTGCCCCGCTCGATGGTCACGGGCTCGAACGCGCCAGCGGCGACCTTCTTCCCTTCGCCGTCGGCAACGGTCCACGTCACGCGCGCATCGGGGATGTCCGCGGGGCCGTAGTGGGCGACCTGGACGCGGCCGACGAATGTTTCGTCTGACGTCCAGGTGTACTTTTTCATCCGCAGCAGCGGCACGGTCTCGCAACAGAACTGCCGCCAGTCCTCTGGGGCGATGAGCCCTTTCGACTCCATGAACACGTTGAGGATGCCGACCAGTGCTGTGCCCTGGCCGGGAAAGTCCTGGAGGTCGAGGAGTTGGAATCCGCCGAGGCCGGGCGTCCGCAGCGCGGCCTCGATGTCCTCGCGGTAGCAGATGATCGCCAGGGCGCCGGAGGCTCGGACGAAGTCGTGGGCCTGGTCGAGCATGCCGGCCGCGCGAAGCCGCTCGCGGAAGATTTCCAGGTTCCGCGCCCGCGTCACGCCCGTGTACTTCGGAATCTCGCGGAAGTCGGGCGAGACCTGGAACTGCCCAACCTCGTGGGCGACCACCGGAACCGGCACGCCGGCGATCGACTCGCCATAGTCCACCATCGTCGAGGGCGGTCGGTTCTCGATGTGCGCGTCGGGATAGTCGCCCTGGAAGAACGAGCCGCGCACCGGCAGTGTCTTGCCCGTCTTGCATGTCACCCAGAAGTCGTCGCCCTCGGCCAGGCTGGGGTTCCAATGCATGTTGTTGGACCCCTGGGCGTAGAGGCGGCGCGGGTCGAGTCGCTTGAAATGAGCCACGAGGTCGAACATTCCCTGGTTGCGCCCCAGTTCGTTGCCGAGGGTGAACATGACGAAGGATGGGTGGTTTCCATAGGCTTTGAAGATCAGTTCGCCCTCGCGCCTGGCGTATTCGTAGAGCGAGACCTCGGCCTCGGCGCTCTTCAGGTCGTGGTGGTCAATCTTCGCTTCCGCCCCTTCCTCCGGTGGGGCGAAGTGGCTGCGCTTGTTCGGGAGCTCGACCTGGAAATAGATGCCCAGTTCGTCCGCTGCCTCGAAGGCGGCCTCCGGCGGACACCACGAGTGGAACCGATAGTGGTTGATGCCATAGGACCTGGCGATGGATAGCACGCGCAGCCAGCCGGCCTTGTCCATCGGCGGGTACCCGGTCAGGGGGAACAGGCAACAGTCCAACTTACCACGAAGAAAGACCGGGCGGCCGTTGATGGTGAATTGGTTGCGCCGCGTGGCGAAGCGACGCATGCCGAAGACGGCGGACCGTTGGTCGCGATGCACCTCTCCACCGGCAGTTGTCTCGAGCGCCAGATTCAGGCGAAGCAGGGCCGGTTGGAACTCATCCCACAACGGCACATCGTCGCCCGGCTCATATGTGAACTCGACGACGTTCTCCCGCTCGGGGGCTTCGACCTGGAACACCTGTGTCGCGAAAGTGGAGGGTTGGGCGACATTGTGACTTTCACATCCCACCGTGAGTCGGCCCGAGGCCGCATGGCCAGTGACGTTGCCGACAACCGCGCGGACGACCGCCTGCCTCTTCTCCGGGTCGGGATAGACCTGCACATCTTCCAGCCACACCGGGGCCGTGGCGAGCAGTTCGATCCTGCCGATGATCCCGTTCCAGTTGGTCTGCGTCCGCTCGTCAACGGCGTGGGACGGGCCGACCGGGGGCAACCTGGAGTTATCCACAAGGACGGAGATTGTGTGGTCGCCCGGCGTCATGGCCGTCGTCACGTCGAACTGTTGCGGGGCGCTGAGCGTGTCGTCCCAGCCGCAGAACGTCTCGTCCACCCAGACCCGGGTGTGCTTTGTCCGCTCGAGGAACAAGGTGATTCGCTTGCCCTTCCACCCATCGGGAATCGTCACGCGACGCTGATACCAGGCCCGCCCCTTCCAGTACCACACCCGCGACAGGCGATCGGTGCAGCGTTCGTCCTTCTTCACCCCCTTGTGGTTCTCGTCGGTGGTGCCGGGAAGGCGGACCGTGTCGGCGAGGTTTCTGGCGAACCATCGTTCCTCGACGCCGACGCTCTCCGGGTCCAGCGCGAAACGCCAGGTTCCGGCGAGCGAGATGGTCTGTCGCCCCCCGGCGCCAGCGCGCGGGGTCGTTGCCCCGGAGGCAGCGGCACACGCGAGCGAAAGACAACAGTGCATCGCTAAAAGGTAAAAAAGCCAGCGGATAGGCTCGTGCGTCATCACCTCCACACATCGTCCTCCACAAAACTCCTGGTCGTCTCATTCATCGGCTCGTCTTCGAGGCCGTTCACTCCCGTTCCTTGGCCTGGGTGCTTTGGGTCGCTGCTCACCGACAGAGGGCGATGAGATCATCGAGCCTTGCGGTGGCCAGCGCCACGCACTGGTCGGCAGCGCCGTAGTAGATTTTCACCGTGCCGTCCGCTTCGGGGACCATCGCGGTAGGGAAGACCACACGGCTGCGATAGCCGATGTTCTCGTAATCCTCGGTCGGCTCGAGGATCGGCTCCGAGCACATGCCGACCACCCGCGACGGGTCCTCGGGATCGAGCAGCATTACGCCCGCGCGGTAGATGAACGGCCAGCCGAACTTGTCCGGCTCGCGCATCTCCACGCCGTGGAAGAGCGTCAGCCAGCCCGCTTCGGTCCGGACCGGCGGCGTTCCCGGGCCCACCTTCACCTTGCCCCAGGACACGTCCGCAGCCTGGAGGACCATCTGGTGCCTGCCCCAGAACTCCATGTCGGGAGAGTAGCCGAGCCACATATCGAAGCCGCGGCCTCGCACGAAGATGTGGCCGAAGGGCCTGTCGAGGCGGGCATACAACCCGCCGATCTTCTCCGGGAACAACACCGCGTTGCGGTTGTCAGGCAGGGTCCTGTGGACGCGCTCCCAGTTATGGAGGTCGCGGCTGCGCGCGATCCCGCACATGATGCCCCTGGTGGTGCTGGTGGCGTAGGTCATCCAGTAGGTGCCGTCAATCATCGTCAGGCGCGGGTCGTAGATCGAGCACTCCTCGTCGGGCAGCGGCCTCAGGACGGGCTCGGGCTGCACCTCGAACGCGATGCCGTCGTCGGAAAGGGCCAGCGCGATCGAGCCGCCTTTCTCCGCGGCCGCCTTGACGCCGAGTTTCTCTACCTGGTCCGAGTTCACGTCGGTGAACTCGTCCGCGCGGAAGACCAGTGCGTATTTCCCCTCGGGCGTCTTCACACACCCGGGATTGTACGCGCCGGTGCACCGCCACGGCACATCCCGGAACGTGATGATCGGATTCCCCGGGTGCTTCTCGACAACCTCGGAAGGCTTCGGCACGGTTTGGTCAGCTCCTTTCAGTTGCTGCGCCACGACCTGCCTGCCCCGCGTCTCCTGTCCCGCGGCGGGTCAGTCACACGCCTTCCCAACGATCAGGTCAATCAGGCCGAGAAGTTGCTTCTCGACCGCGGCCTTGTCCTGTTCATCCACACTATCGTCGCTTCATCACGTAGAGAGGGGGCTTTCAGCCCGGGGGATGCCTGGGGCTGAAGCCGCCGGCCTCGATGAACAGGTAGTCGGTGCCGCCGCTTTCTCGGCACCGTCGCCTTCTTCCTCTCAAACCGGCGCCTTGTCTCACAGAACGCCGAGTCTCGTCAGTGCCCAGTTGACATTCTCCTGGGTGATCAACTGCACCCTTCCGCCCTCATCCACCAGGTAGTGGGTTGGCAGGATGCCCCAGCCTGCCTGGACGTAGCAGTCCAGTTCGACCTTTCCGTCGGCGACTGACACGCTTATCCGCCCGGCGTAGCATAGGCGCTGGTCGGGGCGAAGGGTCGAGCCGTCGAGCATGTCGAACTCCAGCGACTCGCCCTTGATCTTCCCTGCGGCAAGCAGCGGGAGGAGCGCCCAGCGGCCGATTAGTGGCTTCGCGACCCGTCTGGTCTGCTTCCACGACATCGCCTTCACGACCATGGTCTGGCCGTCGCACGTGCCGACTTCCGCGAACGCCAGGTCGGGAGTGCCCTGGACGACCGACTTCAGCCGCCAGGTCCGCGCCACGTTGAGGTCGCCCGCGCACCGAAGCGTCACTTCCACGACCCCCGCCGGGCGGTTCATCCGTGTCTCGCGCCAGGTGCAAGTCCGATCTCGGAACGATACTGTCAGGGAGCCGGAAACCCTGTTGTGTGACCTCGGGCCAGACGCCAGGCACTGCACGAGGGCGTAGGTGGCGACAAATCCCCCTTTCATCGAGCCGCGTCCCACCGGCTCGAACCTGGGCAGGTATCCCGTCAGTGGCTCGATGGCCGGCGGCTCGGTGAATATGTTGCGCGAGCGGGGAGCAGCGGCTGGCCGCGGTCTTCGCTCCTTCTTCTCGGCTGCGAGGAGCGGCAGGAACCCGCCAGCGGCGAGCGCGGCGGCAGCCGACGACAGGCGCAAGAACTCCCTTCGCTCCAGCTTCATCCCTGTTCCCCGATCCTGCGGTACCAATCGAGATATCTCTTGTAGGGGGCGGGATTGGTCTTCGCCACGCGGGTGCAGAGGTCGAGTTTGGCCACGTAGTCGCGCAGGTAGCGCTTGTGTCGCTCGACCACGGCCTTGCCCCCGGGCGAGGCGGCCAGGTTCTTGGTCTCGAGCGGGTCATCGGCCAGGTTGTAGAGGCGGACTTCGCCATTTCCGTAGTGGATGGACTTGTATCGCGCGTCGCGCACCCCGATCTGGCCGACCCCGAGGAATGATTCGCCGACGATGTGGTCGCGCCAATCGGCGACCTTTCTGCCTTCGAGGATCGGCCGCAGGCTCCTGGCCACCGTCATCTTCGGAAGTGGCGGGACCTGGGCGTAGTCGCAGATGGTCGCCGCGATGTCCACCCCGATGCTCAGATGCTCCGTGTCGCGCCTGCCCTTCGAGACCCTCCCCGGCGAGACGGCGACCAGTGGCACGTGCCAGGCCTCTTCCTCCATGTAGCCCTTCGAGAGGTTGCCGTGGAAGCCGAGGCCGTCGCCGTGGTCGGAGGTGAAAATGACGAGGGTGTCCTCGGCGAAGCGCGAAGCCATCAGAGCGTCGTAGAGCCGCCCGACCGCCGCGTCAACCATCTCGACGAGGCGGTAGTAGGAGTAGATGTAGTAGCGCCACTCGAGCTCTCCCCACCCCCGGGTTCGAGCGGCATACCTGGGGTTGTGCTTGAAGTTTTCGGGCAGGGGCGGGAGGTCGTCGGCGATCTCTCTGGCGAACCGGAACTTGCCCATCCCGCCCGCGGCGCCCGCACTGTAGCAGCAGTCGTGGGGGTTCATGAAGCCGACGTTGAGGAAGAAGGGCCTGGAGCCCTTGTAGTTCTCGATGAATCCCATGCATGCCCGGGCGATTGAGCCATCGTTGAACTCGCCCCTGCCCGAGCCGTAGATCACGCGGAAACTCTTTCGAACGTCGCGGCCGCTGACGTGCCACTTCCCCGCATACACACACTCGTAGCCACCGTGTCGTCGGAGCCATTGCCCGAGGTCCGGCAGCTCGGGCAGGATGGGGCACCCATTGACAGGAACCCCCGACTCGCTCGGCATCCGTCCCGTGTACCAACTCGCGCGGGCAGGACAACACTGCGGCATGGAGGTATAGGCGTTCATCAGCGAGTAGCCGTCGCTGACAATGCGATCAATCGCGGGCGTCCGGACGTGGGGATTGCCGTAGGCCGAGATGGCCCGGTGGTGCATCTGGTCAACGTGGATGAAAACGATGTTCGGTCGTTCGGCCATCGTTTCGGCTAGGGGTTCGCTAGCGGTTTCTGTCGCTCGCTGGGGCGCGGGACCGCTTTAGCCCTCGGACGCAGGCGGAGTATGACCTTCGTTCCCACAGGCGGCAATTCGCTCGGGTCCACCTGCCACTCGAGCATTGCGTTGGCGTTGCTGTGGATGTCGGGAAGACTCAACACCTCGTCGCCGAAGGTCGAGATCGAGATCACGTTTCCGCTCTCGTCGCAAAGGTAGGTGCGGGGACCCGAGCCGTTCTCCCGCAGGAACGACCCCGCGAAGACGAACGTGTCGGGAAATTTCACGTCCTCGGTCACGTCGCCGGCCTCCTGCCCGGCCGGGGCGACGAACCGGCTGATCGGGCGCTCGACAGTCTTGCCAGTCTTGTCCTCGAAGACAAGGGAGACAACCACGGGGTCGCCCCTTGGCGGGACGTCCACCCAGCGCTTGCCCTCCTTGTCGAGGGGCTTGCGCATGGCGGGATGGCCGGGCTTGGCGCCCAGCAACAACAGCGCCGCGTGGATGTGCATTGGCCTGGCCGTCAGCGCCACGATCGACTCGTGTTCCTTGCTCCCCTTCGTGCACGCTACCAGTTCCAGCATCCCCTCGTCGAGGCAGACGGTCCCCTCCAGGTCCACAGAACGTTCCTCGAAGTTGATGACCAGGCCGGGGAGTTTGACGTTCTTGCGCGGGGGCTTGGTCTCCCCGCCGAGACTCGCGCGCCATTGCGACCACAGCACTACGGCCAACGAAGCGACCAGTGCCGCCGCTGCGATCCTGCTCTCGCGCGCTTTGTTTGCAGTCGTGGCGATCTCTCCTGGAAGAGCCGCCGGCATTTTACACCAGCGCGCCGCGTTGCGCCAAACGCGGAAGGCGCCCCGTGTCGTCCGGCTCGATGGTTTCTGCGCCTTCGTCGTGAATCTCGGAAGGACGGGTGGCCCCGCCCGTGTCGCCGCGCAGGTCGTGTTCAGCGGGTCGGGTTCTCGTACCAGATGACGCCGAGGTTCTCGGCTTCTTCGCAGGTGAGGACGTCGAGGTCGCCATCGGCGTCGAGGTCAATGGGGACGACGAGGTCGTACTTTGTTCCCTTCGGCCCGCTTATCTCGTGCGGCTCCCAGTCAGGCTCGAGCGGGCTTCGCCGATACGAGAGCCACACGACGCCCGACTTGCCCCGGGCATGCTCGCAGGTGAACACGATGTCGTGCTTGCCGTCCAGGTTGATGTCGGCGACCGCCACGGCCTTGCCGGTGCCGGTGTTCGGGGGAAGTTTGATGACGTGGGCCTCCCAGGCCGGGGGCTTGGCGGCGGTGCGGCGGTAGAGGACGAGTTCGTAGCCACGCGTGGCGGCGAGGACGTCGCCCAGGCCGTCGCGGTCGAGGTCGCAGGTGGTGATGAACATCACCTCGCGGTCGCCCTTGCCGATGCGATGTTCTTTCCAGTCGGACGTTTCTCCTGGCCCCGGGTTCTCGAGCCAGAGGCAGCCTCGGTTCCTGCCCTTTCGATCGGAGGCCAGGATGTCGAGGTCGCCATCGCCGTCGAGGTCGAGGGCGATGAGCGACATTATCCAGCCTGCGTCGTAGAGCGGGTGCCATTTCCAATCGGCGAGGTTTCGCGGATTCGCCGGCGCCTCGAGCCACCCGATCCGTGCCCCGCCACCCTTCGCTCCAACCACCAGGTCAATCCCATTCTTGCCGTCAACCTGGAGCGGGAGTGCGAACATCCACATGGCTTTGCCCTGAAGTGCCGGGAAGGCCTCGGTCCGCCAGGCGCTGGGGTCGAGGCCGTTCTTCGGCGCCCAGTGGACGAACACGGTGCGAGTCCGGCCCTCGCAGCAAGAGACGACGTCGGTGGCTCCGTCGGCGTCGAGGTCGGCGAAGACGGCGTCCTCGACCGAGCGGACCTTCCCGACCGTCACAGCCGGCCACCTTTCCTTGGCGCGCTTGGGCCCGGGATTGAGGTAGACGCGCACAACCGCGCCCTCCTCCCAGCCGGTCGTTATGTCGAGGAGGCCGTCGCCATTGACGTCGGCCAGGCGGACGCCATCGGCGCCGCGCGAGGAGTTGTCAATGGTGTGGAGCGGCCAGGGTGAGCCGCGTCCTGCGGCGGTGGCAAGCGCAGCCAGAGCGGGTAGCGCCGCTACCAGGAAGAAAACCTTCCGGTAGTTTCCTCCCGGTGGCACATCTATGGGGAAACCCGGGACGGCAGCACGTCGGGGCGTGTGGGCTTTGGCACGCTTTTTGCACCGCAACCAACTGCCAGGCGAAAAGGAAAAGAATGCCTTGGCTGCCAGCCAACCACTGTTCGGCGCGCCGAAGCCCCGTAGGCTAAGCGTCTTGTGCTCTTTGGGCAGAGCATTCTTTTCCTTCTCGCCTGCATTAGAAACCCACGGTGCACAAAAGCGTGCCAAAGCCCACACGCCCCATCGTCTTTCAACCCCGCCGGGATGTTCCTTCATGGTCTCAGGCTTTCTAGCCCGTGTTCGCGCTGTCGTGGGCCTTTGGCGCACAGGCTGGAAAGCCTGTGCCACCACCGTTCTGCTCGCAGAGGCGAGAGCGCTGAGAAGTTGGAGGCCCGGGATCTGGGGAGCTCGGGTGGTCATCTTCTTCCTCTGCGTTGTGGCCTGGGTGGCTCGTAGGGGATGGCGCTGTAGCGCTTGAGTTGGGCTTCGAGTGCGGCGCGGAGTTCGGCGACCTTGGCGGGGTTTTGCGCGGCGAGGTTGTGTTGTTCGCGGGGGTCGTCGGCGAGGTTGTAGAGCTCGAGTGGCTTGTCGTGGCGCGGGCGGAGGAGTTTCCAGGGGCCGCGGCGGATACATTCGGTGGTCCAACTCTTGAAGTTGTTGCCCTCGCGGCGGCAGAAGAAGAGATCGCGCTTGGGTTCTGGCTCGTCCTTGCCGAGGAGTGTGGCGAGGAAACTGGCGCCGTCAATCTCGTGCCTCACTTCGACCCCCGCGACCTCGAGGACGGTGGCGGTGATGTCCATCGAGAGGGCGATTCTCGACGACTGGCTTGCGGGTCTTATCTTCCCTGGCCACCGGGCGATCAGCGGCACGCGGATGCCGCCTTCGTAAACCGTGCCCTTTCCCGCGCGGAGTGGGCCATTGCGTGCGCCGACGCCCAGTTGGCCGCCGTTGTCGCTCGTGAAGATGACGAGGGTGTTGTCTTGGAGACCGGTCTCCTTGAGCTTTTGGAGGACCTTGCCGATGCCGTGGTCCATGTGTTCGATCAGGGCGACGAGTTTCGCCCGCTTTCCGGAGATGCCTTTCTCGCGCTCCTTTACCCTCTTCAGCCACTCAGGCGGCGGCTGGATGGGGGCGTGGGGCGCGTTGTAGGCGAGATACAGAAAGAAAGGCTTGCCGCGTCGTTGCTTCCCGAGCCACTCGCAAGCCCACTCGGTGAACAGGTCCGTGGCGTGGCCCTTGGGGTCTATGACCTGGTCGTCGAGCCGCATGTAGTTGATGCCGTGGCGGCGGTGGGTGTAGTAGTTGTCCATCATGTCGCCGAGGAAGCCGTGGAAGTGGTCGAAGCCGCGCTCGTTGGGCAGGTTGGGGGACCGGAGGCCCAGGTGCCACTTGCCGATGATCGCGGTCGCGTAGCCGGCGGGCCTCAAGAGCGCGGGAACAAGTTTGGCCTCTGGCGACAGGTAGCCCCAGGACGAGCCGGGATGGGTGCGGATGACGCCCGGAACCCCGACGAGTTCGGGATAACGCCCCGTGAGGAGCGCGGCGCGGGTTGGCGAACAGACCGGGCAGTTGGCGTAGGCATTGGTGAAGCGGATGCCCTCGGCGGCCAGGCCGTCAAGGTTCGGGGTCTTCAGGTCGGGCGCGCCGTAGCAACCCAGGTCGCCGTAGCCCAGGTCGTCGGCGAGGATGACGATGATGTTCGGCTTTTCGCCCACGGTGGCTCCTCTTGCAACGAATGCCGAAGCGAGCGTCAGGCCGGTGGCCTGGAGGAAGTCCCTGCGGGTGCGTGACGCCATTCGGTCACTCCTCTCTCATCGCGTGAGCCGTTCTATCATGGCTGCGAACTCGGCGCGAAGGGCCTGTGCCTCGGCAGCGGAGAAGGCCGTTGGGCTTCGGGAGACCGGGACGCTCTGGCGCAGGCGCCCAATCTCCGCGAGGGCCTCGGCGTCGCCGCGCTCCCGGGCCAGTTTCTCCGCCGTCCAGGCATACCGGTAGTCGTCAACCCCCTCGCGGATGCCTTCCCATTGGAGCGTAGGGATGGGGGGCTGGTCGCCGGGCGAGGGATACACGGTGCAGGCATCCTTGTGTTCGCGCTGGCTCTGGCCGTCGAAGTCGTTGAATGGGTCGCCCTTCGGGCGCAGGAATGTCCAGCTCCACTCGGCCTCGGCCCCGCTGCGCCAGAAGAGGAAGCCCGTGACGAAGCGGTTGGCGGCCAGGTTGCCGTCCTGGCCCGTGTAGCAGCCGCTGCCGTAGAACCACAGCCGGTCGCCGCTGGCGCGGGTCTCGGCGGCGCGCCGGGCCAGGGAGCCGGGGCTGCCGACAATGTAACTGGCCCCGTAGCAGCGAACGTCGAGGACGCGGTCCAACTCTGGCGGCACGGGGCCGGCGGTCGTGAAGGTGGTCAGGCCGAGTTCCTTGAGGTAGCCGAGTTCGGCCACCGCGATGGCGATGGTCTCGGGGGAGCCTGGTTCGTCAATTGCGTGCCAGACGCATTCGCCCACTCCGCGTCGCTTCGCCTCCTGGGCGAACCAGCGGGCGACGTCCTGATAGAGCCTTTTGAATTCGGGATCGCCGAGTTTCTTCCCTGGCAGGAGGCGTCGGAGGAGGCCTGGGAGGGCCTGAAGGCTCATCACCCACGGCGGCCCGAGGCCGACCCGCCTGGCCTCGACCATCAGGCGGAAAAACTCGTCGGCCTCGATCTCGAGCGTGCCGCCCTCGAGCGAGACCCGGCTGTGGTAGATCGGATAACACATCAGGGTGGTGATCCCGTGGGCGACGATGTCCCGGAGTTCGGCTCGGAGTTTGGCCGGAGAGTAGCGCTTCCAGCGTCCGCTGTCGGAATAGAGGCCCCAGTGGACTCCGGGAGGTTTGTCGAGCGCGAATGGCCGGACGCGCACCGCGAGGGGGCGCTCCCAGCGGCCCTTGCTCCCCCGCACTACCACCTTTCCGCGATAGGCCCCGGGCCGGGCGTCGGGTGGGACCGAGACCGTCAGCCACACCTGCTTGACCTGGCCGACCGCAAGTGGGAAGGGTCGGTTCTCGTCGAGGAGTTCGGGAACGATTTTGAAGGCGGTGGTGCGCCAACTGGTGCGCTGCGCCCAGTGGCGGGCAAGGCGCAGGTCGCAAGCGAGAGTGGCTCCCGACTCCAGGTGCCTGGGGGGCGAGAGTTCCACCCGAAGGTCGCCCTGCGGCTCGAATGCCCAGAGACCGAAGGTGGCCGGCTCGAACTCGCCACGGGCAGCCTCGATTCGCAGCGACCGTTGGAGTTCGTCTGCGGTGGGGCGATGGTTGTAGGGGATGGCATCCGTGGCCTGCGGCACGAACCCCACGAAGCCGCGTTCGCGGTCCTCGTCGCCCAGGACGGGAAGCGGCGGCGGGGACGCCGGTCTCACCTCCTTGAACAGCCGGCCCCCCCAGAGCAAGAAGTGGGCGAAGCCCACATCCAGGAGCCGCCCCGCCTCGTCCCGCGCGACGGCCTTCCATTGATAAAGCCCGTTCGGTAGCCCCGCCGGCGGCTGGACGACGGCATCGTCTCCCAGGACGAGTTTCCTGCTCAGGATAGTTTCGGCTGATGGGTTGCCCGGCGTCTGGGCGACGGGCGAGCGCGACAACGAAACCTCGACCGACAGTCTCAGGCCCTTCCCCCTGACGTTTCGCCTGAGCGCGATGGCCGGTGGGCGCTCGCCTCTGTCCAGAGGCTCGACCTCGACGATGGGCGCCGCACCCCCGACGAAGAGGAGGGCAGGAGTGAGAAGCACTGGCGACACAGCCTCGGCGAGCGTTTCTCCATTGGCGGCCTCGAGCCCGACCCGCAGCGTGTAGTCGCCAACGGGCAGTGAAGGCGCCAGGCGAAGACAGAGGCTCTCTTGCGGCCGGGCGGTCGCCGCGCTCACCTCCCGGCCGCCTTCAGCGAGTAACGTGGCCGAAAGGCGCGAGGCCCGGGGTGGCTCGATGTTCAGCCCGAGTTTCAGCACGTCGCCATTGGGGTCGCGCAGTCGCGGCGGCTGCCGGAGACCGTGGCAGAAGGGCACCAGGAGAAGATCGGGTCCGACCGACACCCAGCCCGGCACCTCCTCCGAGAGCCACAGATAGCCATCCTCGAAGACGCCGTCGAACTGCGGCGGACGGTCAGCGGTCAACGACCACACCTTGCCGCGGGCCGGGGCCGGTGCCTCGAGCCTGAGGGCGAGGGTCTCCTCGCCGCGGGCTGCGCCCTCGGCCGCCAGGCGGCCGTCGGGATAGAAGACCCTCAGGCGGATGTTCTCGCGGCCGCCTCCGCCCCGACCGAAGACCGCGAACCGCTCGGTCTGGCTGGGGACGAAGAAGTGAAGGCGCCCGACGCGGCTAATGACATGGAGCGGCTTGCGCCTCGATGCCTCCACCACCAGCCACGGATTGGGCGACAGCGGCCGCACTACGACCGCATTGGAATGTGAGGAGACCTCGACGGGAACAAGCCCCTCGCGCGGCGCCGCGAAGTCTAGTGTGCCAGCGGTCGGGCCGCCGGCTCGCTCTGGCCGCAGGACCAACCGTGCAGCCGCGACCCCGGGCACGGCGGCAACGACCTCGGTCGTGTAGCGCCCAACCTGAACTGCCTCGAGGGACAGTCGCAGGCGAGCGCCCTTGCTCGGGGCGTAGAGCCAGAGGGTGTGGGCGCCGCGCAGGCGCGTCCGCTCGACATCAACGGGCCGAGGCCGCGGAACGAGGGGCAGGAACGTCGCCGGCGGACCCGCCGCCAGCGACGCCGAGACAGCGACCAGAGTGAGGAACAAAAGCCCCCTGCCCACACCACCCATCCTTGGAACTCGTGTCGGGCCCAGACGCTCAGAGCGCCCGAAGGACCCGCGCTGCCTTGCCCGCGTCGCGGGCACTATCGAGGGCGATGAACGCGACGAACCGCCTGCCGATCGCGGTGGCCGCCAGTCCGCGGAGGTTGATGCCCTTAGCGGCCAGGGTCGCGGTCAGGCTCGCTCCCTGGCCTGGCTTGTCCGGGCCTTCGACCCGAACGCAGGCGAGTTCGCTGGTCTTCGCAAAGCCGGCCTGCCTGGCCGCTCGGAGTTGTTTCGCGCCGGCCAGGGGTGTGACGAAGACGACCCCGGTGCCTGGCTTCTCGGGCGCGCGCCTGGCGAGGACGAACGCCAGGTTGGCGCCGGCCTCGGCCAGCGGCGCCAGTTTCTCCGCCAGCGCGCCCGGCCGGTCCTCGATCACCGCCGACCACACACCCACCTTGCTGACCTTGAGCGCCATGGCACGGTCTCCTAAACGAGCCACGCAACAAGGATAAACTCCGTCACCCGGCAAATCAACCGGCACATCACGCCGTGGGCGCCATGCCGCCCGCTCGCGGCGGTCACGGCTCAGGTGGGCCTGCGCGCGACGAGGGGGGAGGTGAAGTGCCGTCCCGCCCACCCCGAAGCAGGCAGCGATGTCCCGCAGGCGAGCGCTGCCGCAACGCCATACCAGGTAGATGACGCCTTCTGCCACAGTCCGTTGACATGGAGGTTGGGAGGCCTTATGTTGGGCGCCGGGGCTGGGAGTCCGTCAGAGCGTGAGGGAGCTCAAGGATGGTGAACACGACCGAGTTCGTGGCGGCGCAGGTGCTGCTGATCACCCAGGATGCCGACTGGGAGCCAGACGGGCGCGTCGCAGGCGATCTGGGCGGATGGGGGCGGTGCGACCGCGCCGAGGTGTGTGGCTACAAGAACTTACTATGACCAGGCCGACACGGTCGTGCCGATCCTCGATGTGCCAGTGAGAGAGTCCGGAGCGTGGAACTCGACGGCCGCCGTGACGTTGGGCTATCGTCAACGGGGTGCGGCTCTGGTGTTTTCACCCCCTTCTCGAGAGGGTCAAGCGCGTGGCGGCAACATCAGGAGAGGCAAAATGAGGCGCGAAGAAGTGCTGGCGGGGGCGGACGAGCGGATTCGCGAACACCGATCGGCCGATGTCCTGTTGCGGCTGGCCAGCAAGGACGGCAAGGCTCTGGCGGGAGCCAGGGTGTCCGTCAGGCTGGTTCGCCACGAGTTCAAGTTGGGATGCAATGCTTTCAAAGTGGGCCGCATCGAGGATCGCGGCCTCCAGAAGGCCTATGAGGAGCGCTTCGCGGGGTTGCTCAACTATGCGACACTGCCTTTCTACTGGGGCGGTTTCGAGCCCGAGAAGGACATGACCCGCGAGGAGGCTCTCGATGCGATGGCCGATTGGTGCCGCCGCCACGGGATCAGGCCCAAGGGTCATCCGCTTGTCTGGCACGAGGTTTTCCCTCGCTGGGCAGGGGGCCTCGACGACGCCGAGGTCCTCGAGCGGCTCGAGAACCGCGTCCGCCACATCGTCTATCGCTACCAGGGGCGGGTGGACATCTGGGACGTGGTGAACGAGGCCACGGTGAGCCACAGGTTCAGCAACGCGATCGGTCGGTGGATGAAGAAGCGGGGCGCGGCCGCCTGTGTGGCCGACGCCCTTCGCTGGGCTCGCTCGTCGAATCCTGAGGCTACGCTCCTCTACAACGACTTCAATGTCTCTCCGGCTTTCGAACACCTCGTCCAGGCGCTCCTCGAGCAGAAGGCGCCGCTCGATGCGATCGGCATCCAGAGCCATATGCACAAGGGCACGTGGCCGCTGATGCGGGTGTGGAACGTTTGCGAGACTTACGCTCGTTTTGGCCTGCCGCTCCATTTCACCGAGGTGACGGTGCTTTCGGGGGAGTTGAAGAAGGACAACGACTGGCACCGCCGGCGCGACGACTGGCACTCGACCCCCGAGGGCGAGGCGGCGCAACTTCGCTACGGGAAGGATTTCTACACGGTGCTCTTCAGCCACCCGGCGGTCGAGGCGATCACGTGGTGGGATTTTTCGGACCTGGGGAGTTGGCAGGGTGCGCCGGCTGGTCTGGTGAGGAAGGACATGTCGCCCAAGCCGCTCTACGACTGGCTCGTCGAGGCGTTCAAGAAGAAGTGGGCGACAAGGTTCGAGGGGGCTGCCGACCGTGAGGGTTGGGTGAGGCTCAGTTGTTTCTTCGGTGACCACGAGGCGGTGGCCACTCTTCCTTCCGGGGAGCGGTTGAAGGGGGAGTTCGCGGTCAGGCGAAAGGGTGGGCGAGAGATCACGGTCCGCCTCGGGGAATGAGACGCCCCGCCTACGGCACATCCCCGGTGGTTCACTTCAGTCTGGCCAGAGGGTAGCTCTCGAGGAGCGCCTCGAGTCGTGCGAACTCGCCTTTCTCCCAGGCGCGCCGGATGCGTTCCATGGTCGCGCGAGCGCGCTCGATGACATCCGGCTCGGCGGTGCTGTGGTCCACGAGGCTCCTGGCGCTCTCGACCCGCTGGAGCAATCGCAAGCGGTAGGGGCCGGGGGTGATGGTTGCGGCATAGTGAATTCGCGTGGCCTTGGTCATGGCGCGATAGGAGCGCATCTCGTAGGGCTCGAGGGTCACGCGTAGCAATGCGCCCTGGATGCGAACCTTCTTGCCCTTCTCGGGCAGGGGGCCTTCGGCTTCGCCGAGGGAGTGTTCGCTCAGAAAGCCCTCTGGCCTCGGCGCCGGGAGTTCCAGATCGTCGGCGCGTGGCAGGCGGATGTCGCGGCCTTCGACCAGGTCGCGTAGGACGACGTCGCGACGCGTGAAGCCCACGAGGGCCTCGACGGGAACGCCCATGCGGTTGACCAGGTAGAAGAAATGGCCGGCGGGGTCGTGGAGTTCTCGGCCGCAGACGGGGTCGCTGAGGCCTGGAATGTCGGCGAACCTCTTGGCTGGTAGGCTCCGGAATGCCCTTGCGAAGCGCCTTGCCCGGGCCTCCTGGCCCATGGTGGCGAGGCTGCTGCCCCCCAGGACGAGGCTCGTGACGTCGAGTTCGGCCACGGCGTGGGTCAGGGGCCTGAGGAATCGGTTGGTTGCGGGCAAGGGGTGGGAGCCTCGGACGGCGTGGGGCTTCCACCAGAAGCCGCGCATGGGCCTGAGGATTCCGATGCTGGACTCGAAGTGCTGGTACGCGCACACGGCGCCCAGCCTCGGGAAACCGAGGAGCGGCTGGCTGCCCTCGGAGAGATAGGCCAGGTCGTCGGCGAGGGGGGCCGAGAGGCCGAGGCCCGTCTCCCCGTGGCGGTAGCGCAGGTAGGTGGCGTCGAGGGGGCGGATGACCTTGCGGACCACGATGTTGGTCGGCCGCTCGAGGAAAAGCGAGAGGTCGAGGCCGGCTTCGCGGAGAATCTCCGCCAAGGAGCGAGAGCGGGTTCCCCAGGCGGTCAGATTCAGAAGCGGGTGTGGGCTGGTGGCCTGGGGAAGCGCGACGTCGAGGAACAGCCTGAGGTCGGCCCTTGCGGCCTCGAGGCGGCTTGCGAGTTCGCCGTAGAGTTGGCGCAGTCTGCGGCACCGCCAATTCACCCACTCCCGGCGCTTCTGGGAGAGGAGCCAGCGGGCACGTTCGGCGAAGCGACTCGGCCCGCTTTGCCCCACCGGGACCTTGATGCCCGTCTCGCGGGTGAACTCGCCGATCGCACGGTCGCCGTAGCCACATTGGATCGAGGCGAACCACGCCGAGGAACCGGGGTCGAGGTGGAGCGCGATGCCCTTGAACGCCGGCGACTTTCCGCAAAGCCGGACGACTTCGGTCACGCGGGCGAGCAACTCCCGGCGAACGTCGGGGTGAATGGGGTTGTAACGAGGCGGGTCGCCTGGGTTCCCGCGCGAGAGCGTGCCGTCCCAATTGACCATTCGAGCAGTCGCTGCGCCGCGGGCGATCGAGCGCTCGTCGTCCCCGCCGTATTTCGACGACAGGGCGTTGCTTTCCTCGAAGGCGATGAGGGGGATGAAGGCGATGCCGCGCTTCTCACACAGGTAGAGGAGGCCCTCGAGCCAGCCTGGCGGGTGGCGCTCGGCTCCCAGGCCGCGGCGGAATCCTTCGCGTTCGCTCCAGTAGAGCGTGCCCTGTCGCCACGCCAGCGGGTAACACAGGGTGTCCTGCCCAACGAACTCCATGTAGTCCACGAGCCGCCGGAAACTTTCGTAGACGACGCTTGGGTCGAGGGACGCGGCGCCGAACTCAAGTGGAACGGCCGGATCGTGCCAATAGGAGCCGAACGAGCGGCCTCCCTCGCGGGGGGCCTCGACCCCGGCCTCCGGAAGTTCGTCCTCGAGGCGATGGATTGTTATGCGGGCGCAGGCGGCGGGTTTGCCTCCCTCGAGGGTGCGGAAGACGAGGGCGTTCTCCCGCTCGCGCGGCCAGAAACAGATCGTCAAGTCAACCATCCGCGGCTTCTCGACCTCCTCGGCCTCGAGCAGGTAACCGGTCGCCACATCGAAAGAGTTGGGAAAGCGCCGCGAGGTCATGAGTATCTCGGCGCTGCGGGCCTTATCGGCGGGATAGGTGAGGATGGCCACGTGTGGTGCGCCGGGGCTTGCCACCGTGAAGCGGTATGCGAAGCGCGCGCCGGGATAAGCCCCCGCTTCGCGATAAGTGCCGATTGGGGAGCGGACGAGTTCCGAGCCGCCGCTCTCGCAGAAGACAGCCGGCGAGGTCGCCGAGGCCGCCTCGATGGTCTGGGTGTCGGCAAACCTCAGAGGCGGACTCGCCGCCCCCCTCGTCCCCTCGCGGGCCTCCATCGGCTCGACGACCAGGAAGTAGCCCCTCGGCAAGTTCGTGCGGCCCCGTGCCGCGACCTCGACACGGTACATCCCCATCTTGACCAGTTGAGAGGCGCCAAGTGGGATGCGTTTCTCAGCATGCTTGCCCGGCGGGACGGCCAGGGACACCCTCTTTCTGGCCACCTCCTTCGCGTCGGGGTCCCTGACCACCAGATAGAAAGTCGCTCGCTGCTCTCGACTCGTCGTGTTATAGAACCTGACGGGCAGGTCGGCCGCGGAGCCGCGCTCGTGGAACGTCCTGCCGACCACCATGACCAGCGGGAGGGTGAAACGGAAGGCTTGCTCCTGAATCTGTTGCTCGCTGAGGGGTGCGTCGTAAATCTGGAGGTCGTCAATGAGCGCGTTGGCGGGAAGCATTCCATCCCAGGAGCCGACGAAGAAGCGCTTTCCGCCCTCTGGTGCCCAACGCGCGCGGGCCTTTTGCGCCCGAGCGACCTCGCGGCCGTTGACGTAGACAGTGGCCTCTCGGCCAAGGCTCCAGCAGATGGCGAGGTGATGCCACTGACCCCGGTCCCATCTAGGCAGGAGGCCGCGGAACTCCAGCGGCCAGAGTGCGAACTTGAGCGCGGTCAGGCGGTCGCGCTCGAGCCATAGCCCGAGGGAGCCGGGCAGGAGGTCGCGCGAGGTCGGGTCCTTGACGTCGTCGGCGAGGAGGATGCCGCGCCAGGTCTTCTCCCCCTCGAGGGACTTGACCCACATGGTGATGGCGCCGGCTCGCTTCGAGAGGCTTTTCTCTGCGAGGTAACAGAGCCTGAGTTTCTCGGTTGCCACGAGGGCCTGGCCGAGGATTCCCGGGGCGAACTCCGCCCCCTCGACCACAACCGGTCGCGGGTTCCCGCGCGCCGTCTGGGCCTCGATGATGTTGTCGTAGGTGGCATGGAAGGTCAGCCTGGGCTGCTCGGGCACCGGGGGGAGCTCCGGCTCCTTTATCTCCGCGACCGGGGCCTTCTCGAACTTGAGGTTGTGGATGAAGGCCAGTTCGACCTCGGTGGGGGTCAGAGCGCGGTCGTAGATGCGCAACTCGTCGAAGAGCCCCTCGGCGCGCTGGGAGCCGAGTTGGTTGGCCCCGAGGTAGAGGCGATCAGATGCGGGCAACACCCAACGCATGGCCCGTCTGTCCGCTCGTTCCCCGTCCAGGTAGAGTTCCATTCCACGACGGTTGTCGAGGGTGACGACCACGTGGTGCCAGGTCTGAGGTTTCCACGAGCCAATTGTGCCGGAGACGACCTCGAGGTTCTGGCCGCGGAGTGCGGCGAAAAGCCTGGTGCCCCGGATGCCGATCCAGAACTGACCCGGGCGCCCGGCCGGTGTGTCGTCGTTGAGGAGGATGCGGGTCTTCTTCTGCTCGAGGGGGTCTGCGGGGTTCCAGAGAGGCATGAACCAGAGCTCGATCGAGGCGTGGCGCTTGTCGAAAATGCCCTCGGCGGGAATAGCCAGACCACAGGGGAACTCTGCCGAGCCGAACTCCGCTCCCTGGGCCTTCACCCCGGGCCGGTATGCCACGCGGACATAGGGGAACTTCTTGAGGCCATTGGCCGAAAAGTCGGCCTCAGCCGTGCCGTCAAAGGACATATAGAGGGTGACCTTCGGGGGCGGCTGCCCCGCCCACGCAACCGGCAAGGCAACGAGCAGGGCAACCAGCAGTCCGTTGAGCATCTACTCCGCTCCTTCCCGAGCGTCAACCCGCTTGTGGCCCGGATCGCAGCTGCGGACGATGTGGTCGAGGATGGCGCGGTAGAGGGCATCGGCGGCCAGGTTCGAGCAGTGGCGCTTGTCCTCCGGCAGGCCGCCGAGCGCCTCCCCGACCACCTCGTCGGTTATCTCGCTCGCCTCGTCCAGGGTCTTGCCGGTGGCCAGTTCTGTGGTGATGCTCGCACAAGCCACGGCGGCGGGACAACCCCGACAGCGGAACTTCACGTCGCTGAGCCGCTGGTCCGCGTCAACCTTGATCCACATCCGGACGTAGTCGCCACAATCGGGGTCGCCAACGTGACCGACCCCATCGGCGTCGGCGATCTCGCCGACGTTCCGTGGGCTACGGAAGTGGTCGAGTATGCGCTCGTTGTAGCAAAATGCGGCCATCCTGGGGTAACTATAGCAGAAGGCGCGCGCCCGCTCAAGCCCACCGGCCCGGGATAGACCTGTCGCATTCTGGGCAATGTCCGTCGCGGAGGCGATTCCTCACCGCCCCGCGCCGCCGCTCGATCAACAAGGCGCCGCAGCCGTCACACCAGGTGTTCTCACCCTCGTGGCCGGGGACGTTCCCCAGGTAAACGAACCGCAGTCCCTCGGCCTGGCCGATGCTCCGCGCCCTCTCGAGGGTCGCCACCGGAGTGGCCGGCACATCCGAGAGATCGAGGTGGGGAATGAAGCGGGTGACGTGCCAGGGAGTGTCCGGCCCCAGTTCGGTGGATATCCAGCGCGCCAGAGCGGCCAACTGGTCCGGCGCGTCGTTGTAGCCTGGCACCACGTTCGTCACGCATTCGACGTGGAGGCCGTGGACCCGCCTGGCCCTGAGCGCCGAATCGAGGACGCCCTCCAGGTCGTCGGTGTTTGCCAGTCGGCGATAGGTCTGGGGGTCGAATGCCTTGATGTCCACACGGTAGGCATCCAGATACGGCGCGACGGCCTCGAGGGCCTCGGGGGTGGCGAAGCCGTTGGTCACGTAGTTAGCCAGCAGACCGCGCTCGCGGGCCTTCCGCCCGGCGTCTATCGTGTACTCGAGCCACACGGTCGGCTCGTTATACGTCCACGACAGCCCCTTGCAGCCGTGGCGCAGGGCGAGTTCGACCAGTTCGCCCGGCTCGATTTCCCGGGCCGCCTCACCAGGCTCGGCGTGGGCGATCTGCCAGTTCTGACAGCCAGGACACCGGAAAT
The DNA here is from genome assembly GCA_964470215.1 of uncultured Planctomycetota bacterium. Classification (GTDB taxonomy): domain Bacteria; phylum Planctomycetota; class PUPC01; order DSUN01; family DSUN01; genus CAYYCI01. The sequence continues at coordinate 177 of CAYYCI010000006.1, read as the reverse complement.
TACACCCCAGGCTCCCAACCGAGAGCCACATCGTGCCTGGATAGAAATGGAAGAGAGGCTTGACCTCGATTGGAGCGACGTGGAGCGCGGCCACCCGCCCGTAGGTCAAGGCGACGAGGCGGCCGCCGCGATTCTCCCTCACCCGGCAAAAGCCCCGGCCGCCCGGGGCGATCACAC
>CAYYCI010000005.1:0-22571 GCA_964470215.1 uncultured Planctomycetota bacterium | reverse complement strand
TTTCCTTCTCGCCTGCATTGGGAACCCACGGTGCACAAAAGCGTGCCAAAGCCCGGCCCGCCCCAGCCTTCTCGAGCGCCGACCTCGGGCTTCCGTCATAGTCTCAAACCTTCCCGCCCGGACACACTTCCAAGACGACAGGAGGAGGGTTAGGTCTACAATTGGGCATTGGACCCGTCCGCGCCGCGGGTGTTGACTTTCGGGGTGGCGTGTGGTAGCAAATTGACCACACGCCAGGCGTGGGCGATGGGCAATTGGGCAACGACCAGTCGAAGCCTTTCCATGACCGTTCCGGCCTCCCGGGGCGCGGCGTGTTGCGGAGAGGCTCTGCTTTTCGTTCCGGGGCCACTGGCGCCATCATGGGCGCTGCGCCTTGAGCCGATTCGCTAGTCCTCCTCAGGAGTCGCCTGTGATGTTCTTCCGATTCCTTTGCGCGGTCGTTTTGATCGCATCGGCAAGGGGCGAGACCGTCAGGCTCGAGGCCACCGCCGACATCTGGGTCTCGGACGCCGTCGAGAAGGAACGAAACACCAGCGCGGGGAAGTGCTCCAGGTTCAAGCTCAAGACCATCCAGGAGATGGCGGCGATCCGCTTCGATCCCTCGCCTGCGCGTGGCCGGCGCGTGCTGAAGGCCACGCTTTTCCTGCGCCGCGCCAGTTCCGACATGCTCCGCTACATCCGCGTCTCGACGGTCAACGCCGACTGGGTCGAGGGCAAAGGCCGCCGGCCCTACGGGCCGCCCGATGGCGCCACGTTCATCTTCGCCGACGCGCGGGCCAGGCGGCCCTGGGCGTGGCCCGGTTCGCAGTTCTGCGATGTCATCATGGGCTCGGGCAACTCCATCGCCACCTGGGCCGAGCGGCGCGAGTTGCCCGGTGGCTGGATCGCCGTCCCAATCACCCCCGCGCTGGTCTATGCGATGGTCGCCGGCGACACCGACGGCCTGGCGGTCATGGATGGCGGAAACCCCTCCTACCACAACAACATGTTCCACAGCGTCCAATCCCCCGGCAGCGAGCCTTACATGGAGGTCGAACTCGGCGAGCGGATCGATCGGACCCCCGCGCCGCCGCGCGTGAGCGCCCGGCCCGCTCCCGAGCGGTCCCATCTGGCCAGCGGGGCGATCCGGGTTCAGATCCAAAGAGCGGCCGACGTTTTCTGCTGGCGGCTGAGCCTCGATGGCAAGCCGGTCGAGCGCTGGCGAGTCCCTCACCCGAAGCCCGACGGGCCGACGACGTTCTACCTCGAGGACCTGCCGCCTGGGCGACGGCTGCGGCTCTCCGTGGTGGCCGTTGCCCCGTGGGGCGCAGCCTCGCGTCCGACGATCCTCGACGTGGAGTCTTCGCCTACACTCCCCCCGCCGGCGAAGCTTGGCGCCATTCGGCCTCCCGCCGCGGCCGTAGCGATAGTTCCAGCGGGTCAGAGACCCCTGTGGGCGTTGCCGCCACTGGTGAAACTCTCGCCCATAACGGGGAAGGTTCTCTCCGACGACACCGTTGCCGAGCCGCGGAGGGCCAACGCCGTGTGGGACGGCGCGAAGGTCGCGCTTTTCGGCGGCAGGGGCGAATACGTCTCGTTCCAACTGTGCGTCGAGAAAGTCAAGCAACAGCCCTTACGCAACGTTCGCCTTCGACCCTCGCCGCTGAGAGGGCCGAAGGGAGCCTCCATCGGCCTCGGCGAGATCGAACTCTTCGCCAACTGGTACGCCCAGAACCGCGATGGGGCGTGGCAGCCGGCCTATTGCCTCCCCATTCGGCCCGGTCAGCCCTTCGAGGTGCCCGACCCGCGGCGGAAACTCACCGGCCAGACCAACCAGACCTTCTACGTGGATATCTACATCCCCAGGGAAGCGCGAGCCGGGACCTATCGCGGCAAGATCGAGGTGTCCGCGGAGGGAAGCCCGACGCTCGCGGTGCCCGTGGAAGTGGAGGTCTTCGACTTCGCCTTGCCCGACCGCCTGAGTTTCTGGCCGGAACTGAACGCCTACCACATCCCGCGCAACGCCCACGACTACTACCGCCTCGCCCACCAACACCGCTGCGTGGCCAACTACTGGCGATGGCAGCCGCGACTGCGCGGCTCCGGGCGCAACATCCAGGTCGTCTGGGACAGATACGACCAACAGGTCGGGCCGCTCCTTACCGGCGAGGCGTTCAAGAACAATCGCCGGGCCGGAGTGCCCGTCCGCGTCATGTACCTCCCCTTCGAGGACAGTTGGCCAACCCCCCTCTCGAAGAAGACCTACGACTACCAGGGCTACTGGCCCCGCCGCGGCGACGACAAGAAGTGGATAATCGAACACTACCTCGAGGCGCCCTACATCGCCGACGGCCTGAGCCGGGACTACAAGGACGCCTTCCTGGCGGTCCAGCGCCAGTTCATCGCCCACTTCCGCCAGAAGGGCTACGAGAGGACCGAGATGCAGTGTTTCTTCGGAGGGAAGAACACCCACCGCATCCGCTACGGCTCGAACATGTGGTGGACCACCGACGAGCCCTACCACTGGGACGACTGGCTGGCGGTCCGGTTCTTCTGCCGCATGTGGACGAGCGGCCGCGGCCGGGCCGACAAACGGGTGTGGGCGATGCGAGCCGACATCTCCCGCCCACAGTGGCAGGACAAGGTGCTCGATGGCGTCGTGGACGTCGTCTATTTCGGCGCAGGGGCCTTCAACACCCCGGCGATGGTTCGCCGGTGTCGCATACTCGCCCAGGAGACCGGGCTGACCATCCGCACCTACGGCAGCGCCAACCGCGATAACGAGAGCAACACCCGCTCGGTGGCTTGGCTTCTTAGCGCGTGGCTCAACGGGGCCGAGGCCGCGCTGCCGTGGCAGACCCTCGGCTCCGATCGCGCGCTCGACGTCAACGACCGCGGCACCGGCGGCGGGAACGCGCTGCTCGTTCCCGGCGAGCGCTTCGGTCTGCCGGTGGTGGCGGACATGCGGCTAAAGGCCCTGCGCGACGGCCAGCAACTGGTCGAGTACCTGGTCGAGGTGGCCCGCCGCCGCGGCCTGCGCCGCGAACAACTCAGGGTGATGGTCGCCCAGGCGGTTGCTCTCGCGGGCGAAGTCCGCGCTGGGGCGAGCCTCGAGAACGCCGAGGCGGCCAGATTCGCCTCGCTGAAAGCCTGGCAGATGGCCGGCCTGAGGCGTCGCCTGGCCGAGTTGATCACGGCCAAGTAGGACCGATAGCCGAATGCTGTGAACTTAGGCCGTCTGTCAGGGGGCGGACGCTACCGAAGACCGCCTGAAGGCGGAACTACGAACAAGGGATACGGTGGTTTGCTTGTAGTCCCGCCTTCAGGCGGAGCTACGAACAAGGGGTACGGTGGCTTGTAGTCCCGCCTGAAGGCGGAACTACGAACAAAGGGTACGGTGGCTTGTAGTCCCGCCTGAAGGCGGAACTACGAACAAGGGGTACGGTGGCTTGTAGTCCCGCCTTCAGGCGGCGATGCCTTGGTTGGCGCAATCCAGGCAAGACGACGGATAGGGCGATCAGGAGATCAGCCCGCGGCGGCGCAGCCGCCTCAGTTCCCGGTCGAGGCTCCGCTGGACCCGCTCCCGCACGTCGGCAAGGGCCTCCCCGGGACTGGCCGAGAGCAGCCGCACGCGGTCGAAGGCGTTGAACATCTCGCGCTGATACTCGCGGACGATGCCCGTCTGGGGCGTGTAGATGGCGTAGGGGCTTTCGGCCATGTCGCGGAAGAGTTTGATGTAGGGATGGGGGTGCCGCTCCCAGAACTCGGGGCTTACCTCGCGTAGCGGGGTGAACTTCCGCTGGCCCATACACAGGATCTCCATCCCCCGACGCGAGTTGACGAACTTGATGAACTCCCAGGCGGCCTCCGGATGCCGTGAGCCGCGCGGGATCACGATCACGTCCGCATCCGCTATCGTCACCGCCTGTTTCGGGTCCTCGGGGTCCACGCCTGGGGGGATTTTCTCGCGGGGGAAGGGGGCCGCGCCCCACTCCATCCCCGGGGCGTATTGCCCGATGAAGTTGTGCATCCACACGCCCTGGAGTTCCATGACCACCTTGGCCGACAGGAACGCGTTCTGGGGCGAGGAGAAGTTGCCGAATCCGCTGGCGAACCGGCGGATGGCGTCCACCCCGTATTTCTTCGAGTAGGACTGGATCCAGCGGAAGGCTCGGATGTTGCCCGGGTCGTCGGCAGTTATCTTGTCGCGGCCGTTCCAGAGCTTGCCGCCGAACCAGTAGCCCCAGGCCCAGTTCCACCAGCCTGGTTCCTGGGGGATGAAGCCCATCTGGGTGATGTTGCCGTGGCTGTCGCGGCGGGTGAGCCTTTCGGCGAACTCGTCGAGTTCGGCGATGGTGCGCGGTGGGCGCTCGGGGTCCAGGCCCGCCTCGCGGAACAGGCGCTTGTTCCAGTGGAGGGCCACGGTGGCGGGGGTCGTCGGCAGCGCCCACATCCGCCCGCGGTGCTGACACATGTCCCAGTAGACCGGCACATAGTCCTCCCGCGTGATCCCCTCGGCAGCCAGGAGGTCGTCGAGGGGAGTGAGCGCGTTGCGGTCGGCGTAAGCACACACACAGAAGGCATAACTGCCCGCGACGTCCGGCGGATTCCCGCCGGCGATTGCCACGAGGAGTTTTCGCTCGATCTGGCTCACAGTGACCAGTTGGACTTCGATCTTGCCGCGATAGAGTTCGTTGAAGGCTGCGACCGTGTCGGCGCACGCCTTCCCCTCGAACTTCGTCCATTTCTCCCAGTAGGTGATCCTCACCGGCCCCCCGCTTCGCCTCTTCGAGCAGCCGGCCAGTGCGGACCCGGCCACGGCGGCCGAATTTTTCAGGAAGCGACGCCGGCTTATCTTCTTCTCAGACATAGCGAGCCAGTCTTGGTTCGCGGCCGAGTCGGTGGGCCACGGTGGCTTTCATGAGTTTGCGCAGGGCGGCGACGATGCTCGGCGGCAACTTCAGGCGGGAGGGCTGGCTGACGGTGCCATCGGCGATCCTGGCCAGAGCGGCCAGGGCGCCCCGCGGAACCCCCACGCTCCGGCCATCCGCCTCCCGGCACTTTCGACACAACGCTCCGCCAAGGAGCGGGCTGTAGCGGACGCTCGCCCGCCCGAGTTCGGTCGCTCCGCAGTTGACGCAGGCCTCCAGGCTCGGGGCGAAGCCGCAGAGCGCGAGCAGCCGCACCTCGAAACTCAGGACCACGAGGTCAACCTCCTGTCCTTTGCCCAGGGCGCGAAGACTGGTGACCAGGAGAGCGAAGAGCCTGGGGTCGCTCTCTTCGGGCTGGGTCATTGCGATGACGAGTTCGGCCAGGTAGAGGCCGGCGTACATCCGCTCGGCCCCAGCCCGAAGGCCCATGAACCGGTCGAGGAGTTTACACTCGGTGAGGGTGTGGAGGGATGAGGAGCGTTTGCGAGCGAAGACGATGTCGTTGTGGCAGAGCAGGTCGAGGCGGCCCTCGAAGTTGTTGCCCGGGCGCTTGGAGCCTTTGGCGAGGGCCGAGATGCGGCCGAACTCCCGCGTGTAGAAGACCGCCACCTGGCTGGTCTCGCTGAAATCGGTCAGCCTCAAGGTAACCGCCTCGGCCTTACAGAGCGCCACGGCCACAGCCTCCTGACCCTACCATCGGGATCATAGCGCATCGCCTCGGGCGGTCAAGGAGGGGCGGTATCGGTTCCGGGTTATTGGTTTCGGGTCATGGGGCGCTTGCGGTGGGCTGCGTGCGATTTCTGATGCGCGTCGGGGGCTTGACAGGTCCTGGGGGGCTTGGTACACTTTGATTGAAGAGCGTGGGCGATTAGCTCAGTCGGTAGAGCGCTACACTCACATTGTAGAGGTCAGAGGTTCGAGTCCTCTATCGCCCACCAACCCTGATTGGTCCTGGCCTTTCCGCGTGGGCACCGAGAAGACCAAGCGGCTATTCCTCCCCGCGGCCAAACCCAGGTTCTCGTTATCGGGTGGCTTCGGGGTCGCCCCCCCCGAGAATCAGCGATGAGGGTAGTCTCGCTGTGCGCGGTCGAGGTTCCCTTGACTATCGCGAGGCTATCGGGGAGAATTGGGGCCACACGGGACTCTTGCCGGAGGGGACGATGCCCCGGGGCGAACAACTCATTCGTCAGTGGAATCTGCTGAAGACACTCCAATCGCGGCGCTTCGGAATCGGCCTCGACGAACTCACCGAGGAACTGGGCTGTAGCAGACGCACGGTCCAGCGCGACCTGTCCGTCCTGTGCCAGGCGGGCTTCCCGGTCGAACACGAGACGCGAGACTTCGGCAGGCGGGTGTGGAGGGTGAGCCGCGACTTTCTGAGGACCGGGGAACTGATCCTCTCGGTCACAGAGATGGTGAGCCTGTACCTGAGCCGCCAGTTGCTCGCGCCCCTCTCGGGGACGGCTTTCGGCGACGGGCTCGCCTCGGCCATCGAGAAGATAAAGGCGCTGCTGCCCGAGGATGCTCTTCGCCACTTCGAGGGCCTCGACGAGACCCTGTTGGTCAAGACGATCCCGAGGCACGACTACTCGGCCCACGACACCGAGATTCGGGTCCTCAACACCGCCATCGCCGAATGCCGCGTGGCGGTCGTCCGCTACCACTCCGCCCACAGCGACACCACCCACCACTGGCATTGCCATCCCTATGGCCTGGTGCTCTACGGGACGGGTCTGTACTGCATCGCCTACGTGGTCGAGTGTGAGGCGGTGCGGGTGATGAAGATCGAGCGTCTCCACGGGGTAAGAGCGACCGATGAGCGGTTCCGACGCCCGCCCGATTTCTCGCTCCAGGAGTTCCTGGTGGGCAGTTTCGGGGTCTATTCCCCCGGGCGGCCTGTGCGCGTGGTTGTGCGCTTCACCGGGTGGGCGGGGCGGAACGTCCTGGAGGTCCAGTGGCACCCGTCGCAGCGCATCGCCGAGAAACAGCCGGAGGCGGTTGTGGTGGAGTTCACCTTGCGCGAGACCACTGAGTTCAAGCGCTGGGTCCTCGGCTTCGGTCGCCACGCCGTCGTCTTGCGTCCTGCCTGGCTGGCAAGCGAGGTGGCCGAGGAACACTCGCAGGCCGCGGGCAACTACGGCCCGCTCCTCGCGGCCGAAGGCGCGCGCGGACCGCTCAAGCGCGCATTCGGTGCGCCACGCCAGCCGGTAACCCCCTGAGCGAAAAATTTTTCCCGCCTACGCGCCACCACATCCTGGCCAGGCGCCGGCCGTCCCTCCACACCCGTTGAAGGCGCGACCAGAGATGTCGCGCCCCAGGGAGAAGAAATTTTTCCTGCCTGCGACCAACCCTGACGCGCCCTGCGCGTATACTCCATGCGGCGAGGCGAGAGTGTCGCCCAGAGAAAAAGGAGGCAGTGCGATGAAACTCGCGAAACTCCTCGACCGGCTCGAGCTCGGCAAACGCCTCACCCGCCACAACCTCACCGTCATCGCAATAGGCGGCGATGGCCACAAGAGGCTCGACTACATGCTTGGCTCCGACGCCATGTGCGCCGGGCTCCTCGAGGTCGGCGAGGTGGACCAGGGCGGGCTCGTGCCCGAAGTCCTCGTCACCAGCAAGGCCGAGAAGTCGGTCCTCTTGCTCGAGGGCGAGCAACTCGTCGGGGCGAAGCAGAACCGCATCCTCAACATCTCGATCCTTCTCCCCCCCAGGTCCAGGACCCACATACCGGTCTCGTGCGTGGAGGCTGGCAGGTGGCACCACACCTCCCGCCATTTCGACCCCGGACCGCTCTCGCATCCTAAGTTGCGAGCAAAGACTAGCCACAGCGTCACCCACTGCCTCCGCGCCGAGGGCCGCCCGCGCAGCGACCAGGACCTCGTGTGGGAAGAGGTGGACATGGCGCTCGAGAAGGCGAGCGCCACATCCCCAACGGCGGCGCTGAGCGACGCGTTGGAACACCGCAAGGCCTCGCTGGACGACTACGTGACCAGACTCCGCTACCCCGGGCCGGCGCGCGGCCTCCTGGCCGCAATTGACGGCCAGTTCGTCGCATTGGACCTCTTCGACAAGCCGGAGACCTGCGAACGGGTGTGGGAGAGGCTCGTGCGCAGTTACGCATTCGACGCTCTCCCCACGGCAGGCCGTCGCCGCAAGAGTTTCCGCACCGCGACCGCCGACAAGATCATCCGCCAGGTAGCCGACGCTCCGCTCTGGAAGGCCCCGTCGGTTGGCGAGGGGGAGCACTGGCGGCTGGAGACCGAGCGATTGATCGGCTCGGCCCTTCTCGCGCGCCAGGCATGCGTCCATCTCGCAGCATTCCCCCGCCCCGCTGGCGGCTCGGGGCATTGCGACGAACTCAGCCCACCATCGGCCAGAAGGCGGAGACGGCCCGGAGGCGGGACAGTCAGTTGACCGAACGCTCGAAGGACAGGGGGGCACCGGTGGGAAGGGGGCGCCGCCCGGGGGCGCGAACGCCCGCGCCCCCGGCAAAATCCACCGAGCACCTGGCGAGGGGGCTCGAGGAACCGTCGGACGGCAGGACTTGACGAAAACGCGAGCGGGTCGCAAGGCGAGCCTGCCGTCCGGCGCCTCTAAACGGCAGCGGGGCGAGAAGGCTCCCCAGCCTTCCCGCCCCGCCGTGGTGGAGGATAGGGGACTCGAACCCCTGACCTACAGACTGCCAGCCTGTCGCTCTCCCAACTGAGCTAATCCCCCACGACCGCCGGAATTATATCAGTCCCTCATGGCCATGTCAACCCAATTGCGCGGAAAGGCATTTGCGTTGTGGGTGATTTTGGAGCTGGGCAGGTGGTGGGAAGAGGCGTGGGAAGCGGGGTCCAGAAGCTCAGCCGGGGACGAGACGAGCCGGGCCAAGCCGCCCGCTGGCGCAAGAGGCCCCGAAAAGCCCTCAGGGTGCCCGGGAGGCGCACTCGCCCCTGGCCTCCGCCCACCATCGCCTCCTTTTCACCCGATACCCGCCGCTCAAGCGGCACGTACCACGCTACGCATCAGTCCCGCTCGCTTGCCTTTCCCATGGCTCGGGGCTCAATTTTCCATCCGAGGCCCTTTTCCTCGACATAAGTCCCCAAACTCCGTCCGTCGAGTGGGGGAAAGAGTTTTTTCACGGCCGCCGATCACATTTCCCTGCACCAACTTACGAGCAACGCAGTTGCGTCGGAAGGCGTGCGATTGGGCGGCTGCGGCGCGGCACGTAAGGGTCAAGGGGTGATTTCCCAGAGCGGGACGGGGATCCAAGCCAGTTGAACGAAACGGCGCTGGTTGACTCTGCCCCAGGCGAGGAGTCCGCCGAGGACGTGCCAGGCGGAGCGTGAGTTGTAGCGAATGGCGTCGGTGCCGCCGGCCAGTGTGGCGGCGAGTTGGCGGCTGGCCGCGGCCGGGCCGCAGAGGCAGATGTTGCTCGCCTCAGGGGGGAGGGTGGCAGGGGTGACGGCGTGGCTGTAGCCGATGACGAGGCCGAGGGGGCCGAGGCCGAGGTGTTCGCGCGAGGCGGCCTCGTCGGCCTCGTCGAGGTGGAACCAGGTTTCCCACGAGGCGAATGCGACGACGGCGAGGGGGAAGAGCGGTGCGAAGCCGGTGGTCTTGCCCACCAGATGCCACTGCTTGTCCTTCTCGCCCACGAGGAGTGCGTTCTGGCTCGTCCAATAGCCGATGACTGGCAGGGCCGAGAAGTCGTGGGTGATGCGCTGGCGAGCGAGTGTGCTCTGGCCGCTGGCGGTCGCGATGGTCTGCGGGATTCCCTGCCAATAAGCCATCTGGAACAATTGGTCGTAGTCGGCCTTTTCGGCCGACGTGAGGACGCGTGGTGCGCGGCCGTAGATGGCGTAGGCGGCGTCCTTGAGCAACGGGCCGCCGCCGTTCGAGTGCCAGAATGTGCAGCCGCTGAGGGTCAGGAGCATGCCTGCGAGGGCGGTGAGGTTTCTGAGCGCGCTGAATGCCCGGCCTTGTTGACGTCTCATTTCGTGCCTCCGAAAACAGGGCTTGTTGCGATTGCCGACTTTAAGGGAAGTTCTGGGCAGTTTTCTCCTCACGGCTCGAGGTCGGGGGCATGGTTGAAGACGAGCCAATAGAGGCCGAGGGTCTTGACCATTTCCATGAGACCCTCGAAGGAAACGGGCTTGACGAGGTAGGAGTTCGCGCCCAGGTCGTAGGCTCGCCGCACGTCGGGGGCGTCGCTGGAGGATGTCAGGACGACGACGGGGAGGCGCTTGAGCCCGGGCTGCTGGCGCACCCAGGCGAGAACCTCGTGGCCGGAGCGGCGGGGGAGTTTCAGGTCGAGGAGCATGAGGGCCGGGAGTGGGAATTTCGCCCTGTCGGGGTATTCGCCCTCGCCGGAAAGATAGGCCACGGCCTCGTCGCCGTCGTTGACGACATGTAGCGGATTGAGGACGCGGGCCTTCTTGAAGGCGCGTTGGATCAGCGCCACGTCGTTCGGGTCGTCCTCGACGAGCAGGAGGTTCTGTGGGCGCACCGCTCTCATCGCATTCCTCCTCAAGTCACCTTGGTTGGTCTAGGCAGCTCGACGAAGAATCGACTCCCATGCCCCGGTTTGCTCTCCAGGCCGACCTTCCCTCCCATGCGCTCGGCGCCGCGGCGGACGATTGCCAGGCCGATGCCCGTTCCCGGGTACTTGTCCGCGCCGTGGAGGCGCTCGAAGACGTGGAAGATACGTTCGTGGTGTTCGGGCGCGATGCCGATGCCGTTGTCCTCGACCCACAGGCGGACCCTCAGGCCGTCTTCCTCGGCCCAGATTCTGACTATTGGGGTTTTGGGGGGCTCGACGAACTTCAGGGCGTTGCTAACGAGGTTCGCGACCACCTGGGCGAGGGTGGCGTAGTGGGCCTGGACGGTGGGAAGGTGCTCCTGGACCTCGACCGTGGCCCCTCGGTCGTTGATCTCCGCGTTCAGGTTGGCGAGGACCTCTTCGACGACGGCCTCGAGGTCCACGCGGTCGAGGTGGATTTCTTGCCTGCCGATGCGACTGTAGGCCAGCAGGTCGCAGACCAGGGTGTCCATCTTCTTGGCGGCCTGGGCGATGGCTCGGGCGTAGTCCTGGCCCTCGGAGTTCAGCTTGTCGGAGTAGTCCTCGAGGAGGGCCTCGGCGAAGCCCTCCATGGCCCGCAGCGGCGCCCTCAGGTCGTGGGAGACCGAGTAGGCGAATGCCTCGAGCTCGGCGTTGACCTCGGCCAGTTCGGCGGTGCGCTGCTCGACGAGGTTCTCGAGGCCCTGGCGGTAGCGGCGCAATTCCTCCTCGGCGCGGACCCGCTCGGTGATGTCCATCGCCATCACCTGCCAGGCGGAGCGGCCGTTGAAGATCGTGGGGCGGACGTAGACCTCGGCCGGGAACTCCTCGCCATCAAGGCGCTTGAGAGTGGCGAAGTAGTGGTCGGGGACTCGCCCGCCACCGGCGCGGGCGCGGATGTAGCCGGCGAGGCGCTCCTTGTCGCAGTCGGCCACCCGCTCCATCACGTCGTGGCCCACGATCTGGTCGGGGTCCGTGCATCCGAACATTCTCAAGCCGGCGGGGTTGATATAGACGTTGCGATCGTCCTGGAAGATGGTCACGGAATGGGGGATGGTTTCGATGAGGGTGCGAAACTTGGCCTCGCTCTCGCGGAGCGCCCGCTCGGCCTGGCGTCGCTGGGTGATCATCTTGACGGTCGAGAGTATGCAGGGCCGGCCGCCGATCAGGATCTGCTCGGAAGAGACAAGGCCGATCTCCTCCCGGCCGTTCCTCATGCGGAAGCGCGCCTCGAGGTTGCGGACCCGCCCCTCCCTGGCCACGGCCTCCACAAAGCGATTCCTCTCCCTGGGCTCCACCCACAGGCCCAACTCCAGGGTGGTCTTTCCAACCGCTTCACCTCGTGCGTAGCCGCTGAAGTCCTCGAAACTGCGGCTGACATCGAGGACTTGGCCGGTCTCCAGGACCGTGATCATCATGGGGTCGGGGCACGACTCGAATGCTTTTCGGAACTTTTCCTCCGAGGCACGTGCCGCTTCCTCGGCCCTGCGCTGGGCCGTGATGTCGCGCGTGATCTCCACCGCCCCGAGCACCTCTCCCTGGTCATTGGCGACGGGGTAGCCGCTGATGAACCACGTTCGCCCGTCGGGGCTTTGGACCTCGCCGTGGCAGGGCCGGCCGGTGCGCATGGCCTCGGCCACGGGGCAGTCGGGACAGACGGACTGGCGCTGTCGCCAGAGGCGGAAGCAGAAGTTGCCGACGAGTTCCTCGGCTGGCATCCCCAGCGACTGGCCGGCGGCCCGGTTCGCCCAGAGAATCCGCATGTCCGGCGCGTGGTAGATGACGAGTTCGCCGACGCTTGCGAGGATCAGCGCCTTCTCCTTCTCGGCTGCCTGGAGTTGGGCCCTCGCCTCCTCGACCTCGCGCAAGCGCTCGCGCAACTCTTGGTTGGCCAGGTGAAGGGCCTCGGTGCGGCGGCGGACCATCTTGCCGAGCAGGGCGCCGAGGGCCACTGAGGTCACCAGCAGCCCCAACGTGCCCCCCAATGCCCACCACACCCAGCGGGGGAACCCCGGCCGCGCTACCCCGCCCAGCCAGTGGTCGAGAGCCTGGTAGTAGGCCGAGCCGCGTTTGGCCTTCATGTCGCGCAGGTCGCGGTCTATCGCCGCAGCCAGGTCGGCGTTCTTGCCCTTCGGCAACCCGAATCGTAGTTCGATCGGCTTGAAGAGGATCGGGGTGCGGGCCACCTCGTGGTCGCGCTCGAGGACCCGCCCGATGAGGCGGTTGGTTACCGCGGCGTCCGCGTTTCCCTCCTCCACCGCGCGCACCGCGTCCAGGTATTCCGGACCGTCGAGGAAGCGACACTTCACGCCGAACTGAGCCAGGAGGCGCTTGAGGCTCTCGTAGTAGATGTCGCCGGGGACCCCGGCAACGACTTTCCCCTGTAGGTCGAGGAACGAGCGTGTCGGAGCGCCCGGCCTGGTGTAGATGATGCCCCAGTTCGAGAGGACGGTTTCATGTGTGAAGTCGAATCTGGCGAGGCGCCCCTCGGCATAGGCAATGGCCACGAGCAGGTCAATCTTGCCCCGTTCGAGGCGTTCGAGGCATTCGGGCCAACTGCCGGCCACGTACTCCAGGCGCCAGCCCTCGCGGCGGGCGATCTCCTCGAGGATTTCGATGCAGATTCCCTGGGGGCGCCCGCCCTCGGTTAAGAACGCCAACGGCTTGTTCTCGTAGACCCCGACGCGGACGGGGCGCTCGCCCGGGAGGGCAGCGTCGAGGAAGGCGACTAAGCACGCGAATGTTGCGAGCGCCCAGCGGCCCAAGGGCTTCCTCCCACGGCCAGGCTCAGGTCGAGGCGCCCGAGCGCAAGTAGGCCGCAATGTAGTTTTTCTTACGATAGCGCTCGACAAGCTCCCGGTCAAGCGGATAGCGCCCGAACTCTCGCGCGGCCAGGAGCATCGCGCGGTAGTTCTCCGGTCGGACGGCCGGGTGGATGCTGTTCGAGGAGGCCAGGATGTGTCCCCCGCCGGGACTGCCCTTGGCTATCGTCTCCTTGACTGCCTCGACCACCTCCTCGGGGCTCCCGCGCGAGAGGACTTCGCCGCAATCAACGTTCCCACACAGCGCTATTCGCTCGCCGTAGCGCGCCTTGACCTCGCCGATGTCCATCCCGGCGATCGGCTCGAGGGGGTCGAGGGCGTCTATCCCGCAGCCGACGAGGTCTTCGATTATCCCCCAGAGGTTGCCGTCGGTGTGTTTTATGAAGGGTTTGTCGAGGGAATGTGCCAGGGCGACCATCTCGCGCAGGTAGGGCAGGCAGAAGCGTCGGAAATGGGCGGGCGACATGAGCGTGCCCTTGCGGTTGGCGTAGTCGTCGCCAGTGAGGATGACGTCGGCGCCCAGTTCCGCGGCCCGGGCCGCCACGCGCTTCTTGTAGTCCGTCACCAGCCGCGCCAGCCGCTCGGCTACCTCCGGCTCGGTGGCGTATGCCATCAGGAGTCGTTCCATCCCGTAGAGGTAGTGTGAGAACTCGAAGGCCTCGTGGGTCAGGAAGACGATCGCCCGGCGCCCCCCGAACCGCTCGACCGCGGCCCGCAGGGTGGCCAGGCGATGATCGGCGTCGGGGTCGGGCGGGCGATAGGTGTCGAGGTCGGTGGGGTGGTGGATCGGGCCATCTAGGCGGTATGGGATGCCGCACTCGGCCCTGCCCCACGCGATGCCCCACTCGTCGCGGACAACGCCGGGTTCGATCTCCTCGAACCTCTGGTCTTCGCCGACGGTCACGCCGTCGAGGTCCTCGAGTTCGCAGAAATCGAGATAGGAGACGCCCGGGCCGTGGAGGGCGCGAACGACGGGGTCGTTGACGATGAGTTCCCAGACGGGGACCCTGTCGGGTTGCTGGTGGGCCAGGGCGGTGAGAAAACGCTCGCGCGGGGTCATTTCAGAGGCGACCCCGCCGCCGGGCCTAGGCCTCGTCGAGGGGGACGCCGTAGATGATCCCCTCGAAGACCATCCTCTCCGCGACGAAGCCCTGGCTCTCGAAGGTCGAGCGGCGGCGGCGAAGGTCTGTAATGCGACCGACTATCACGAAGCGGTCGCCCGGAACAACCGTTCCGCGAAACTTCACCTGGTCCATCCCCCCGAAGCCGACGAAGCCGGGCGGGTTGTCCAGGCAGTGGTGAATGAGGAAGCTGGCGGCCTGAGCCGCCGCCTCACACATGATCACCCCGGGCATCAGCGGCCGCCCGGGGATGTGGCCACGTATCCAGAACTCGTGGTCCGTGATGTCCTTGTAAGCCACGATGGTGCGTTCACTCGGGTCGAGGTGGACGACCGCCGTCAAGTGCTCCATCTCGTGGCGCTGGCGGTTGACCTTGCGGATGTCCTCGATCCCGTAGAGCACTCGCTCGAGGTCAATAGTCGAAAGGTCAATTAGCGGGGGCTTGGGCACGGGACCTCCTCTCCTTTTCCATTCCGCCGACCCTCAAGGCCGATGCCTGCCCAATGCCTCGTCGGCATCGGGATATATCTCGAAGACCTTGTGGAGTTGGGTTATCTCGAAGACCTCGCGAATCGAGGGCCTGATCGAACACAAGCGCACCCGCCCGTCGCTCTGGGCCGCGCGCTTGAGCAATCGAATCAGTTTCCCCAGCATGGAACTCGAGAGAAACTCGACCTCCTCGAGGTCAATGAGAAGGTCGCGCTGCCCACCCTCGAGGAGCGCCGCCAATTCGTCCCCGAGTTCATTGATATACACCTGGTCGGTGATCCGCGGGCCGCGCAGCCGCACCAACATCGTCCCACCCACCGGCTCGGTCGTGAATTTCGCCTTTTGCTCAGCCATCCGCGCCCTCCGGGGAATCAATCCAGGATTCTGGGGACCTCGTAGCACCCGCACCGATGCCTGGGAGCGTTGGCTAACAACTCCTCCGGCGGCAGCGACTCGCCCGGCTCGTCGTCCCGGAAGACGTTTCGCAGCCCCAGCGGATGCGCCGTCGCGGGCACCCCGTCGGTGTCCAGCTCCTCGAGTTTCCGGAAGTAGCCGAGGATGCTAGCCAACTGGGAGCCGAAGAGCGCTCGCTCCTGGCCCGAGAGCGCTATTCGCGCCAGGTGCGCCACGTAGTCTATCTCTTCTCGCGTGAATTCCACTGGGCTTCCCCTATCGGACGCGGCCATTTTAGCAAAGCGAGGGCAAAAAGCAAGCAAGCGCCACAGACTTGTGCAACAATCTTGACGTCGTGCAAGAGGTGGTGTAGTCTTCTTCTGGGGAACCAGGAGGCGGGGTCGGTGCGCGGCCTGAGAGAAGGAAACACCCAGTGTCCGCAGGGTCGGCGATTGACTTCAGTTTCGACGACCTCGAGCGAGAATTGCGCACCTACCTGGCCGACGCCGCCGGCGAGGGCGACGTCACCGCCGCGGTGCGCGACATCCAGGCTGCACAAGCGCAACTAGACGCCGCCGCGGCCGATCAGCACCCGCCCACAGGCGAGGTCCTCGTCCCCAGGGCCTCCAACACCGAGCAACTCGCCCAGGCCCGCGGCATCCAATCCAAGCTCCTGCCGGCCGCGCCGCCTGCCATCCCCGGGTTCGACGTGGCCGGCTTCAACCGCTTCTGTTCCGATGTCGGCGGCGACTACTACGACTTCATCTCCCTGCGCGACGGCCGCACCGCGGTGGTCATCGCCGACGTGAGCGGCAAGGGCGTCCCCGCCGCCATGGTCATGGTCATGTTCCGCTCGATCCTGCGGTTGGTCGTCGCCCGCGGCGAGGGCCCGAAGGCCACCCTCGTCCACACCAGCCGCCTCCTCGCCCCGGACCTCCTGCGCGGCATGTTCATCACCGTTCTGATGGCCGCGGTTGACCCGGATTCCCGGGAGATAACTCTGGTCAACGCGGGGCATCATCCGCCGCTTCTTTGGCGGCCCCGCCTCACGGGCACTCGGCTGGTCAACGTGCGCGGCCCGGCGCTCGGAGTGTTGAAAGCAAGGCAGTTCAGCGCCCGACTGACAGAGAGAACCCTCGTTGCCGAGAAGGGCGACTGCCTGTGTCTCTACACCGACGGCGCCCTCGAGGCCAAGAACGTCCTCGGGGAGGAACTCGGTATGAAGGGCCTGGCGCGAGTCTTCCGCGACCACGCAGGCCGGCCCGCCGCCGCCATCATCGAGGGCATGGTCCGGGCTATCGAGGCCCACGCCGAGGAAGCCGCCCCCCACGACGACATCACCCTCGTCGTCCTCCGCGTGCTCTGACCCCTCCTGTCGCATCAAAACTCGGGACGATCCACCGTGCCCCTTATTTGGCGTCCTTGAACACTCGCTCCAGGATGAGTTTGATCCGCTCAGCCTTCGGCCCCTCGGGAGCGGCCTTCAGCGCCGCCTCGAGTGCCGCCTTGGCCTTGGGCTTCTCCCCCTTGGCGTAGAAACACAGCGACTTGAAGAAAAGAATCTCCTGCGCTGGGGCGCCCGTTTCCCCATATGACTTCAGGGCCTCGTCGGCGAGGGCGATGCCACCGTCGAAATCCCGCCGTTGAGCGGCCGCCCGGATTTTCGTCAGAGCGGTCATCGCACCGTACTTGTTGCGCAGGCCCGCCTTGTTCTCCGAATCCAGTTTCACGATCTCGGCCACTACCTCGTCGTAATGCCCGATGATGAGCGAACTATCAATCTTGGCGAGCGCGGCATCGAGGAGTTTCGCCCGCTCGAGGCCCTTCGCACCCTTGGCCTTGGCCAGAGCCGCGTCGCGGCCCACCCGGATCCTGCGCAATTCCGCCAGGTGGGCCATATAGCGCTCCGCCCCGCCAGGGCGATACCCCGTCTTCGCATACGGCCGCCCCCTCGCATCGGCAAGCACTATCGTCGGGAACCCCTCGACCCGATACTTCTTCAGCAATTCGGCGTTTTGCTTCTTGAGTTCCTGGCTCTGCGGAACGCTCCGGGGGAAGTCCAGTTTCAGGAGCACGAAACTCTTCGAGACCCGGGAAGTGAACTCCCTCTGGCTGAAGACCTCCGCGTCCAGCTTCTTGCACCACCCACACCAATCCGACCCCGTGAAATCAATCAACAGGTCCTTCCCTTCGGCGGCTGCCTTTGCCATGGCCGCCTTGGCGTCCTCCGTCCAGAGCGTCTCGGCCGCGGAAGCGAATCCCGCCGCGGCCAGCACTCCGGCAAATGCCCACACCGCCACCACGCGCTTGACCATCGCTACCCCCTCGAGAGAGTTGGCGGGCCTGGCCCCAGGTGGGCCGGCTACCCGCACCTACCGGGAACCCCGTCGCGAGTCAACCCCAGGGCAACCGGCCACAGATGAACGCCGATAAACACCGATCCACAGGCTCCCAGAGCCCAGGTGACCCTTCGTGTCCTTCGTGGATTCTGCTCCCCAAATGGCTTTGTTTCGCAGAATTAGCCTCGCCAGGCTCTGGTCCCCTCTCGATCGGCCCATGCAGCCACACCGCCTCCCGGGAGGCGCTCGCCATTCCGCCGACCCACCATCCGACCGAAGGGAGCCGCAGGTCCCGCTCACAAGGCTCATTATATCCCCACCCCCCCGATCCGTCAAGGTCAAAAACTCACACCACGACGCGTTTGCTCATAGCGCGGCGGTCCAGCCGCCGTCGGCGTAGATGATCTGGCCTGTGACGATCGCCGAGGCGTCCGAGGCCAGGAAGACGGCTATCGGGGCATATTCCTCCGGCTCCTGCCATCGCCCCAGCGGGGTGCGGCTGAGGACCCAGGAGTCGAATTCGGGGTCGGTGTAGAGCGGGCGGGTCATCTCGGTGCGGACGTAGCCGGGGGCGATGGCGTTTGCCCGGATGCCGCGAGACGCCCACTCGGCGGCCAGGCCGCGGACGATGCCGCTGAGGGCCATCTTGCTGATCCCATAGGGGATGGTCGTCGGCCTGGCGCCGCGCGACATCAGCGATGCGATGAAGATCAGGGAACCGCCCCTGCCCTGGGCGATTAGCCTGCGGCCTATCGCCTGGGCCATGGCAAACGCGCTGGCGGCGTTGACCTCGAAGGTGCGGTGGATCTGGTCGAGTTCGACCTCCTCGGCGGGCGCGCGGAGGTTGATGCCGGCGGCGTAGAGGAGGATGTCGGGCGTGCCGAGCGCCGCCTGGGCGTCGGCCACCACGCTCTCGCAAACCCGTGGGTCGGAGAGGTCACCAGGGCGGACGAGCGCCTTCCTGCCCGCGGCCTCGATCTCTGCCGCGACCTCTCGGAGCGCGTCCTCGCTTCTTGCGACCAGGGTGATGTTGGCGCCGGCCCGCGCGAGGCCGATTCCACAGGCCCGCCCGATCCCGCGGCTCGCGCCGGTGACGACGGCGTGGCGTCCCGCGAGCGAGAAGAGGCTCTCAGCCGACATTCACTGCTTCCAGGGTGGGGTCTCGGGCAAGCAACGCTCGAACTCCGCCAGGAGTTGCTTCTCGTAGTCCCCGGCATACTCTTCGTTGAGAAAGCGGTCGCAGGCCTCGTCGTGGAAGCGTTGCCAGGACTCGGTCTCGCGGCCGGGCATGACCGGGTAGAAGAGGGCGTTGTTGGCTTTCGCGGCCTTCATGTCGCCGGGGGCATCGCCAATCATCAGGACGCGGCCTGGCTTGTAGCGCGCGCCGACCTCGGCCACTCCGCCTTTGCCGTCGAGTTTGCCGCCCGTGGCCAGACAGATGTGTTCGGCTTTCTTGCCCTGCTCCTGGCCACAGATGAGGGCGGCGAAGCGGGCGATGTCGTGTTCCTCCCATTCTCGGACGAGTGCCTCGTATGGAGTGGCCGAGACACAGATGACGTCGGCCGCGGGAGCGAGTTTCTCGAGGCTCTTGCGGACATAGGGGAAGGGGGGCACGTCGAAGACGCGGATGGCCACGAGGCCATTGACAAGATGTGTCCAGAAGATCAGGCGGATGAGGCAGGATTCAGGGTCGGTGGGCGCCTCGACGATCTTCCGCCCCATCGGCGACATGGCAACCCCCACCGGGTCGGCCACTATGCACTCGGTCAGTATCCTGGCCGAAGGGCTTTGGAGTTTGCCGGAGGCGAAGCGCAGGAGGCCCTCGTTGCTCAGATGAATGTCCTCGACCTCGTCGGCGGCCTCGATGAACTCCTCGATCACCCCCAGGTGGGCGCTCAGGAAGCCCTTGAAGCGCTCGTAGGGGGTGAGTTCGATGAGGTGCTGAAAGGTCGCCCTCAGGGCGAGCCAACGATTGCAGCCGCGGCTCTTGCTGTTGAGGTTCACGAAGTCCCACACGTCGCGGAGGATTCGCGCCAGGGCCGCCAGCCCGAACGCCTGGAGGACCGCCACGACGAAGCAATACTTGTGTTTGACCTCCATGGTGTCGAAGGCGCAGCCGTCGGAATCAATGCCCACGAAGAACTCGCGCTTGGGCTGGAAGGCTTTGAGAGCGGCTTGCGGGTCGCTCATCGAGACTCTCTCCTTTCACACGCCGCTGAATGCCGAGAAACCGCCGTCAATGGGAACGACGATGCCGTGGACGAACCTGGCGGCCGGCGAGAGGAGCCACACGACCGTGCCCACCAGGTCGTCGGGCGCCCCGAACCGTCCCATCGGGGTGTGGGCGATGATGGTCTTGCCGCGGGGGGTCAACTCGCCGGTCTTCTCCTCGGTCAGGAGGAAGCGGTTCTGTTCGGTCAGGAAGAAGCCCGGGGCGATGGCGTTTACCCGGATGTTGGGCGAGAAATTCTGGGACATGTAGACGGCGAGCCACTGGGTGAAGTTGCTCACGGCGGCCTTCGCCGCCGAGTAGGCCACGACCCTGGTCAAGGGGCTGAACGCACACATCGAGGAGGTGTTGAGGATGACGCCCTCCTTGCGCTCGGCGAGATACTTGCCGAAGACCTGGCACGGCAGGAAGGTGCCCATGCAGTTCAACTCGAAGACCCAGCGCATCGCCTCGGGCGGGATGTCGAAGAAGGGCACCTCGTCGGTGGCGGTGGCCTTGGGGTGGTTGCCGCCGGCGCCGTTGATCAGGATGTCCACCTGGCCGAACCGCTCGAGGACCGCGTCGCGTGCCGCCTCGATGCTCTGGCGCTCGAGGACGTCGCAGGCGAGGCCAACGGCCTCGCCGCCGGTGGCCGTTATCTCGTCGGCGACAGCCTTGGCTGCGTCCTCGCGGATGTCGAGTATGGCGAGTTTGACGCCCAGGGCGCCGATGGCCTTCGAGATGGCGCTGTAGAGTACACCCGCGGCACCCGTCACCACCGCCACTTTCCCCTCCAGGTCGAACAGTTCTTTCAGTTCCTCTTCGGTCATTTGGTCAACCCCTTCTGAAAGGCTCGATGTGGCGGGCGAGATGGCGCTGGAGGACCTGGGCATAGACCTCCTCGTTGCGGCGGAGGGTGTCGAGCAGGAGTTCGCGGAAGCGCCACCGCCCGTCCTCGCGCCTGGCGTTCAGGACCGAGCCATAGGTCACGTGGAGCACCTGGCGGACGTTGTCGTCGTCGAGCAATGCGGGGAGGTCGTCGTTCGGGGTGTCGTGGGGGACGGCGGCGGGGTCGGCCGAGACGTTGTAGGTGGCTCGGTCTTCGGCGTAGCGCTCGCAGGCGAAGGCCAGGATGTCGCAAAACAGTTCGGGCGCGACCGCCGCGATGGTCCGCAGGGCCTCCAGGTAACTCGTGCCGGCGGTCTTGACGTGGACGAGGCCATCGGTCAATCGCGCGGCAATGGGATAGATGGAGAACTTGTCGCTCCCCGAGTGGATGCTGAGTTTATACGGCCCGAGTTCGCGGGCGATGGCGGCGTGGCGCGCGAAGTCCACCTCGAAGGCCGGCAACTCGCCCTTGTAGTCGACCCCCTTCTCGAACTCCCCGACGAAGCGCGGCGCCAGACTCACCCACCTGACCCCCAGCCGCCGCAACTCGCTGGCCACGTAGTAGTGCTCGAAGGGGGTGGTCGGCGAGGCGGTCTCGTCAACCGAGACCTCCGCCTCGAAGGTCTCGCCGCCCCTGCGCTCGACCAGTCGGCGGTAGAGGGCCACCGTGTGGGCGATTGCCCTCCCATACTTGACCCCCGCCCGCAGGACGGCCTCTTCGGTGACCTCGATGTCCAGTCCGTCTGGCAGGCTCGGCTCGGCGGCCAGGTAGGTCGCGCGGCAGTCGGTTGGGCTGCTCTCGAGGGCCTCCCACGGCAAGCCCTGGAACCTCTCGGCCAGAGCCGACCCGCGCAGGCTCTCGGCCGTCTCGTCAACGTGGTCCCCGGGGTCAATCGTGAAGAGAGTGTAGCCCGCCTCGACACACGCATCAACGTCCTCGAGGGTCTTGAGGTGGTCGGCGTCGGCCCCGTAGCCGCCGCGGTAGCCCTCCTGGAAAACCCCCCAGGTGGCGTCGTCGAGCACCTGTTGTGGGGTGCGCCCGGTGCGGGTCATTTCGCGGACGGACTGCTGGGCGAAACAGGGCATCAGCCCCGTGGCCGCGATGGCGCGGACATGGCCGGGAGTGGCAAGCCCGAGGCGATCGCCGAGGCCGAACGAAGGCTCCAGCCCGAGGCATCGCGGCTGGAGGAACGGCAGGTGGGCTCGCAGCGCCGCCGCGTTCTCGTGGCTGTGGGCACACAGTTTCAGGAAAACGTCCACTCCCTGGAGCGGATAGCGCTCGGCGCTCCCAACGAAGTCCTCGGCGGCCGGCGGTGGCTCCGAGGCGTCGTAGACCAACCCCAGGTGTTTGTCGTAGGGGCTCTTGGCCAGGAAGTAGAGAACCTTGTCCGCGCCGGCGAGCGAGTTCGGATAGACCTCCATGTCGGCTGCCACGGAGAGCATGCTCGCCAGGCGGTTCGGGTGGGTCAGGGGCGGCGCCGGTCCTTCGGCCACAAGGAGCAGATACAACTCGTGCATGGAACCCTCGCGCTGGGCGGATCAGGCGGCTTCATTCTAGCCGCAGGCCGCCACGTGTCAAGCAAGCCAGGATGGTCGGACCCGCGCGTGGTTTCCAGAGAGACCGGGGCTGTGGGCTTTGGCACGCTTTTGTGCACCGTGGGTTCCCAATGCAGGCGAGAAGGAAAAGAATGCCCTATCGAGAGGAGGCGAAGCGTTCGGTCTGCTGGCTTCGGAATGACAGGTCGGAGTTGGCAGTCAGCCAAGGCATTCTTTTCCTTCTCGCCTGGCAATTGTTTGCGATGCAAAAAGCGTGCCAAAGCCCACACCCCCGGCGCGCTGTCATCCCGCGTCTCCT
>CAYYCI010000004.1:20659-24210 GCA_964470215.1 uncultured Planctomycetota bacterium | reverse complement strand
GGCGTGGTTGCCGGCTCTAGGGTTCGAGCGGGCCAAGGTCGTCAAGGCTCGACCGTTTCCGCCCAGGCGGGTGCGTCTGCTCGATAGCGCCTTCAAGAGGGCGATGGAGGTCAACCGCGCTTATCTCCACAGGCTCGACCCCGACCGCTTCCTCTGGCCGTTCCACGAGCGCGCGGGCCTCGCGCCGAAGGGCCAGCGCTACGGCGGTTGGGCGAGGCTCGATTGCGTCGGCCACGCCAGCGGCCACTACCTGAGCGCCTGCTCCTTGATGTACGCCAGCACTGGCGACGAGGAACTGAAACGCCGCGTGGATTACATGGTGGCCGAGATCGCCAGGGTCCAGGCCAAGCACGGCAACGGCTACGCCGGGCCGGTGAGGACCGAGGTCTGGGACGCCGTTTTCTCCGGAAAGTTCAAGGTCAGCAAGTGGGGCCTGGGCGGGGGATACGTGCCCTGGTACGTGGTCCACAAGACCTTCGCCGGCCTCCTCGATGCCTACACCCACGCCGGGAACGAGCAGGCGCTGGAGGTCGCCTGCAAGTTCGCCGATTGGGCGAAACGCGGCACCGACCGCCTGAGCGACGAGCAATTCCAGCGGATGCTCGCCTGCGAGCACGGCGGGATGCTCGACGTGATGGCCAGGCTCTACGCGATGACGGGCAAGGCCGACTACCTGGCTCTCGCCCGTCGCTTCGACCACAGGAGAATCTTCGACCCACTGGCCGAGCGGCGCGACGTCCTCGAGGGCAAACACGCCAACACCCTCATCCCGAAGATCATCGGCGCCGCCATCCTCTACCAACTCACCGGCGAGAAGCGCTACGGCACCATCGCTCGGTTTTTCTGGAACCGCGTGGTCACCACACGGTCGTTCGCCCCGGGCGGGGTGGACTACCACGAGCACTTCCGCGCGCCGGGCGCCGAGGCGAGATGCCTGAACTGGGACAGTTGCGAGACTTGCACGGTTTACAACATGCTCAAACTCACCCGCCGTCTCTTCACCTGCGAGCCGAACGCCCGCTACGTGGACTACTACGAGCGCGCGCTCTACAACCACATCCTCGCATCCCAGGACCCCGAAACCGGCGGCCTTACCTACTTCCTCTCGCTCAAGCCCGGCCACTTCAAGACCTACAGCACGCCGTTCGACTCGATGTGGTGCTGCGTGGGCACCGGGATGGAGAACCACTCGAAGTATGGCGACACGATCTACTTCCACGACGGCGAGACCCTCTGGGTGAATCTCTTCATCCCCTCCGTCCTGGACTGGAAGGAGAAGGGGCTCGTGATTCGCCAGGAGACGCGCTTCCCCCTTGAAGAGACGACCAGGCTCACCATCTCCGCCACCTCTCCGCGCAAGTTGGCTCTCAAGATTCGCGTCCCACACTGGGCGACCGAGGGGGCGGAGGTCGAGGTCAACGGCAAGAGGCTCGAGGTCGAGGCCAGGCCGAAATCCTACCTGACCATCGAGCGGACGTGGAAGGATGGCGACAGGGTCGAGGTCCGCCTGCCAATGAGCCTTCATCTGTGGGTGGCGCGCGACGACAAGACGATGGGCGCCATCATGTTCGGCCCCCTCGTCCTCGCCGGCGACCTCGGGACCGAGGGCGTGCCCGAGGACCTCACCGCCTCGAGCAACAAGCGCTTCGCCGGCGTGCCCACCCCGGAAGTGCCAGTCCTGGTCACCGCCTCCCGCGACCCGGCCGAATGGGTCGAGAGGGTCGAAAAGGACAGGTTGGTCTTCCACACCCGCGGGGTCGGCAGACCCAGCGACGTGAAACTGATCCCCCTCTACGACATCCATCGCCAGCGCTACACGGTTTACTGGAAGTTCCTCACCCAGGCCGAATGGCAAGAGGTCAAGGCCGCCAGGGAGGCCGCGGAACGCCGGCGCAAGGAACTCGAGGCCAGGAGCGTGGACTATGTGGCTCCCGAACCGCAACTCGAACGCGCCCACAACCGAAAGGGGGAGCGAACCTACTCCGGCGCGGCCTTCGGCCGCCGCTGGCGCGACGCGCGGGGCGGCGGCTGGTTCTCCTACGAGATGAAGGCCGACCCGAAGCAGCCACTCGACCTGATCGTCACATACTGGGGGAGCGACTCCGGCCCGAGGGTCTTCGACATCCTCGTTGACGGCCAGAAGATCGCCACCCAAACCCTCAACAACCTCAAGCCGGGCAAGTTCGTGGACGTTACCTACCACATCCCGCCCGCGGTGACGCGGGGCAAGGAGAAGATCACCGTTCGTTTCCAGGCCCACCCGGGCCGGGTGGCTGGCGGGATATTCGGCTGCCGCCTGGCGCGCCGACCTTGAGATGCCCCCAGCGACCGGGTATGGCTTCGCTCGATTGACTTCTCGCCGCCCTGCCGGGACAATGTTCTCGCGCGGTCGAACCAACGAAGAGATGGAGGAAAGCGATGAGGCATTTTGTGGCCGCTCTGATGGCTCTGGCCGCGAGCGCGACGGCCGGCGAGGTCAGGTTCAAGAAAATCGTCATTGACCGCACCTTCCGCTCTGAGGGCGTGGCAACGGCGGACGTCAACCGCGACGGCAGGCTCGACATCCTTGCCGGGGACGTGTGGTACGAGGCTCCCGGGTGGAAGATGCACGAGGTCCGGCCCGTCAGACGCTACAATCCCGCGAGGGGCTACAGCCTGTGCTTCCAGAACTTCGCCCAGGACGTCAATGGCGATGGCTGGCCCGACTCGATCGTCGTCAATTTCCCCGGCAAGAGTTGCACCTGGTACGAAAACCCGAAGGGCAAGCCCGGCCACTGGAAGGAGCGGGTGGTGTGGCCGAGCGCCTGCGGGGAGACCCCGCTCTTCGATGACCTCCTGGGCACCGGCAAGCCAGTCCTGATGTTCGCCATCCAGCCCGAAGGCCAGATCGGCTGGTTCACCATCCCCAAGAACCTCGAGGGCCGCTGGGACTTCCACCCCATCACCGCCCGAAAGTCCCATAGCACCGACCGCTTCACCCACGGCTACGGGATGGGCGACATCAACGGCGATGGCCGCAACGACTTCCTGTGTACCCGCGGCTGGTGGGAGCAACCCGAAGACCCCAGCAAGTGGCCGTGGCCATTCCATCCGGCAAACCTCGGGCCGGCGTGTGCCAACATGGTCGTCTACGACTTCGACGGCGACGGGGACAACGATGTGGCGACCAGTTCGGCCCACAAGTACGGCATGTGGTGGTTCGAGCACGTGAAGACCGAAAAGGGCATCGAGTTCCGCCAGCACCAGTTCTTCAAGAAATATTCGCAGACCCACGCCCTGATCCTGGCCGACATCAACCGCGACGGCCTCAAGGACCTGGTCACGGGCAAGCGCCACTTCGCCCATCAGGGCCGCGACCCAGGCGGCAAGGACCCCGCCATGCTCTTCTGGTTCGAGTTGCGAAGACCCGCCAAGGGAAAAGTCGAATTCGTCCTCCACGAGATTGACAACGACTCGGGCATCGGCACCCAGTTCGAGGTTCGGGACATGAACCGCGACGGCAAACTCGACATCATCACCTCGAACAAGAAGGGCGTCCACCTCTTCCTTCA
>CAYYCI010000004.1:8467-20559 GCA_964470215.1 uncultured Planctomycetota bacterium | reverse complement strand
GAGCCGTCCACGGGGCACTTCGGTATGCCTTCCGGGAAATAATCGGGGTCGGCGGCGATATCCTTCAGGTTGGGCTTAGGCCAGGTGCCCTTGCGGAAATACCAAATTTCGACCATCGAGTTGATCCGAGCCTTGATCTGGGCGCAACTGTTCTTCTTGGCCTCGTCTGCGCTGGCCGTGAAGCGGGGAACCATCACCATCGCTAGAACCCCGATGATGACAATCACGATGAGCATCTCGAGGAGCGTGAATCCCCCGCTGCGCGCCGCGGGCGGCTCCGCGCAGCCCGTATGGCGCCATGCGGCGGCCAGAACGGCCAGTCCCTCCACGACTCTTACCTCGAAGCGAGAAAGGTGCAGGTTTCGTTCGGCACCTATAGTATCGTCTAGCGATGGGCAAAGTTAACCCCCAGCACCCAAGGAGCGAAGTCCTCAGGCGATTTCTGTGCGTCTGTGTATCCTCAGCGGCTAACCCGCGCGGCGGTCAAGGTTCAGGGGCCACTGCCGGGTCTTCCACGATCCAGACTACCATCCTGCCCGGCTGGCGATTGTCCCAGGCATAGTAGGGAATGGCTTTGATCGGCACCTTGGTGAGGGTGGGTTTCTTGCCTTTCTCTTCGGTCTTCCAGGTCAGGCCCTCCCCCTCGATGGTCATCACGCCACCGAGCAGGCCCGGCTCGAACTTCGCTTCCAGGCTGGCATCGCGGGGAAGGATAATCCTGTCCACCGGAATCTCGTTGTCGCAGTCCTCGAGGCAGAAGACCACCGGCCCCCGCATCAGGGCCACGCGCCCGCGGTCGGCCTCGACCCGCGGGTCGGCATACACGCGGCGGACTTCCATCGGGAAGTGGAGTTCGACCACGTCGCCCGCGCGCCATCGCCGCTCGAGCGCCACGAAGCCCTTTTCGGGCTTTAGCCCGCTCAGCGGGCGCCCGTTCAACTTCGCTGTCCAGGTCCTGGACCAGCCGGGTATCCTGAACCGGATGGTGAAGGGCTTCGCGGGCGCGGCCTTCACCGCAATCTGGACTCCCCCATCCCATGGATACTGGGTCTTCTGCTGGAGCGCGAGTTTGCCACCGGCAACATCGGCGGTCGCCTGCGAGGCGGTGTAGTGGGCCACCCAGAACTCCGAGCCGTCGGGCGAGACGGCGTAGAGGAACCGTCCGAGTTGGGGGAAGAAGCGCGCGACGTTGCTCGGGCAACACGCGCACCCGTACCACGGCCGCCTGTGGTGGTTCCCGCGGCTCGCGAGGGGATTGACGTAGAAGAACTTCACGCCGTCGAGCGACACTCCGCTGAGCAGGCCGTTGTAGAGGGCGCGCTCGAAGATGTCGGCGAAGCGCCCCTCGCCCTCGAGGAGGAAGAGCCTGTGGTTCCAGAGGGCCATGCCGATGGCGGCGCAGGTCTCGCAATACGCCTGGTCATTCGGCAGGACGTAGGGCTTGGCGAATCCCTCGCCGTGGCGCTGCACGCCGATCCCCCCCGTCACGTACATCTTGCGCTCGACCACGTCGTGCCAGAGGCGTTCGAGGGCCGCCACGTAGCCCTTGTCGCCCGTGACGGCCGCGAGGTCGGCCACGGCGCTGTAGAAGTACATCGCCCGCACGCAATGCCCCACCGCCTCGTCCTGCTCGCGGATGGGCTTGTGGTCCTGGCAGTAGGTGCCGAAGAGCCTGTGGGTGGGCTGGCCGTGTTCCTCGACGAAGAACCGGGCCAGGGCCAGGTAGCGCTCGTTGCCCGTGGCACGCCAGAGTTTGACCAGTGCGAGTTCGATCTCGGGGTGGCCGGCGATGCCGTGGCGCTTGTCCGGGCCGAAGATGCCGGCGATGTGGTCGGCGAACTTGCACGCCACGTCCAGAAAAGTCCTCCGCCCCGTCGCCTCGTAGTGGGCCACCGCCGCCTCGAACATGTGGCCCGCACAATACAGTTCGTGTTGGCTGCGAAGATTCTTCCAGCGATTCTCTAGCCCCTTGACTATGAAGAAACTGTTGCAATAGCCATCGGGCCTCTGGGCGCGGGCGATGAGCGAGACGACGTGTTCGAGTTGCCGCTCGAGGTCCTTGTCGGGGTGGGTGGTCAGGGAGTAAGCCACGCCCTCGAGAACCTTGACCAGGTCGCTGTCGTGGAAGATGTGGCCGCGGAAGGGGCCTTTCTCGACCCCTGCGGCCTGGGCGAAGTTCCTGATGCGCCCCTCACACATCTTGAGGTTGTGGGGGATGGTCTTGGTGCGAATGACCTCGAGTTTCGGCTCCCAGAAGCCATCGTGGAACGTCACCGCCCGCAGCGGCAGTTCCGCCAGGCGGGCATGGGTCCCAGCGTGAGCCACGGCCGCGAGAACCGCCAAAGCCATCGTCATTCGCCTCATGCATCTTCTCCTTCAACCTGAAGCGCAAACCCTCGGACCCGAGACTCCGAAGGCACCCCGCGGGTGGGGCTCGGAAGGGCTGGGGCGTGCGGGCTTTGGCACGCTTTTCTGCACCGTGGGTTCCCAATGCAGGCGAGAAGGAAAAAGAAGGCATTGCCCAAAGAACGCAAGGCTCAAACCTGCGGCATTTCGGGCGACAAGCGGAGTCGGCGGACAGCCAGGGCATCCTTTTCCTTCTCGCCTGGCAATAGACTGCGGTGCAAAAAGCGTGCCAAAGCCCATCGCGCCCCAGCGCATCGCCACCTTGGGTTCCGCGTTGATGTCCCCATCATGACGAAGACGTCAGGCGAGAGCAAACGCCCAGGCCCGTCGTCGTTGCGCCGCCGCAGGCGGCCCGCGGCGCAAACGGCGTCTCGCGGTCAGCGGCTCAACGCCTGGCCTCTGCTGCCGTCCGGCAGTATTCGCCGAGGAGGCGGACATAGGTGCGATAGTTCTCCAGCGAGACATCTGGCGGGGTCTGGTGGTCAACCGCGGGAATGAATCCGCCCCGTCGCATGACGGGCAAGAGGCGCTCGAATTCGCGGCGCATCGCTTGCTCGCCGCGGTGCATGACCGTCTTGTCGAAGGCGCCGATCATCAGCCACCGAGGGTGCCGCCGCCGTATCTCCGCCACGTCAACCCCCGCCATCCGCTCCAGCGGCAGGATACCCTCCACCCCGACCTCCTCGAACCACCCGATGAGCGGGGTGACGTCGCCATCGGAGTCGACGAACACCCTGATGCCCCTGCGCCGCAACTCCGGCACGATGCGGCGGTAGTATGGCGCCAGGAACTCCTCGAACGCCGCCCGCGAGAGCATCGGGCCGTGGTTGTAGGACATGTCCTCGGCGAAGGTCATGAACTCGGGCGTGACGACCGAGCAGAACTCCTCGAGAGCGCGCAGGTTGAACTCCAGGAGGTCGCGATTCATCCTGTGCATCAGCGCCGGCTGGTCGTAGAAGGCGTAGAGGTGGCGCTCGATCCCCAGGAGGGTGCGCGGGAACCAGAAGAAGCCCTCCAGGGTCATCCACACGACCATCTCGCCCCGGGCATGTGGCTCGACCCAGTGCTCGACCGCCGCGCGGTCGAAGGCAGGTTCGGGATAGAGATGCGGGAGGAGGCTCTCGTAGCCCGCCTCGTCGGCCAGGATGCCGGCCCCGTGGTGGGGAGGCCAGGGACAGGTCGCGGCGCGGGGCCGTATCCACAGTTGGCGATAGGGGTCCAGGCCCAGGAACTCGCGGATATCTGCCGCGTCGCCCAGGTCCGACGGCAGCCCCTCCCCGCGCCAGCGCTCGACAGTCTTGTTCCACCACCCGGCCCATTCGATCATCGGCAGGCGGTCAACGGGCTTGAAGGCCATCAGGCGGCGGAAACGCTCGACGTGGGTCATCCTCTCGCCCCCAGGCCGACGTCCTCGTGGTGGAGCGGGAGGCCGAGCCGGCGCAGTTCACGCTGGATGGCCGGCACATCCAGGTCGCCGGGAGACACTCCGCGCTCGGCGGCGAGCGCGGCGGCCAGGCCAGCCACCTGGCCCGTGTGGACGGCCGGCGGGATGACTCGCATGACCTGCCAGGCGTCGCCGCCGGACGAGATGCACCGCCCCGCCACCAGAAGGCCACGGACGCCTCTCGGCACCAGCGCCCCGAAGGGCACCTCCCAGACCTCTCCGGCGCGTCGCCAGTCGGGAACAAGACCAACAGAATCGGCCACGCGGAGCGAGTGTTGGCCGGGTTCCATCGTGGCGAGTCCCTCGATGCGGCGGGTCATTCGGAATTGCGGGACGGACGGTAAGGCGAGCGGGAAGGTGTTGCGTCTCTCGCCCTCGCCGCGTTCGGCGAGCAGGCGCCGGTAGCGCTCGCGCAAGAGCCGCCTCGCTGCCAGGACGAACTCGCTGATGTCGCGGCCGCTAATCCCGCGCCACGAGGCGTCTTCCGGGGCACCGCGGCCGGTGTCGTCGCCGCCCAGCCGCACGAGGTCGAGCAAGGCGGCACCGCTACCCTCGGCGACCGCGTCCTGGGCCTTCTCGAGCGAGGCCTCGATCGCCCAGATGGAGAGCCAGTTCGCTCCCTCGGCACACGGGGCGCCGGCGCGGAAAGCCAGGTCGGCATCCCCGGTGGCGTCCACCACGCAGCCGGCGCCGACGGCCACGCGCCCGCTCTTGTTCTCCACCTCCACGCCGACGACCGCACGATCTTCGAGAATTGGCGAGCAGGCCAGGGTGTCGAGCCACAGGTCAACCCCCGCCGCCTCGAGCGCCTCGTCGAGCGCGAGAGCGAAGGCCGCGGGGCTGAATGGGGTGGCAAGCCGCTTGGGCTTTCCACCGCCCCCGCGCCAGCCTGAAGGGATGTCGCCCGGCCCGTAGCGGATGGCTAAATGCAAAAACTCCTCGGCCATGCCGAAGAGAACCTGGGTGCCGCGCCCATCACACAACGGCAGGTAGATGTTGACGAGGCCACCGGTGGCGAGCCCGCCGAGGACGATGGCCTTTTCCACCAGTGCCGCGCGCGCGCCGCACCGCGCCGCCTGGAGCGCGACCGCCGACCCGGCCACCCCTCCACCCACAACCACCACATCATAATCCAACTCGCGCCTTGCCAATAGACGCTCCAACGCTGACCCGGGACGAGACGCTCCAAGAGTCAAACGAAGCGGGCCGGCCCTGTCAAGCCCATCACAAGGCTCCGACCCACAGACGCCGGCTCGGCCACGAGCACCCCGAACCCGGAAACTTTTCTTGACACAAGGCGAGCAATGATATAGTATCGGTTCGTGTGCCGAGGGGAGACGGGTCAGGTGAAAGGAGGCCGAAGATGGGTGAACGCAAGGTGAGTCGCCGCGAGTTCGTCAAGGATGCTGCGTTGGCGGCGGGCGCGGCCGCGGTGGTCTCCACGGCAAAGGCCGAACCGCCCGACAAGAGCAAGATTCTCAACTACAACCCCGACATGGAATACCGCCCCTGCGGCAGGACCGGCACGTACTCATCCGCCGTCTCTCTCGGCGGCCACTGGAAGCGCATTGACAAGATGATCCCCGGGATTTTCAAGAGCCGCAGCTGGCTGAGCGCCGACCTTGACGACCGCCGATTCCAGAAGAACCGCTACGACGTGGTCACCCGCTGCATCGAGGTCGGGATCAACCACATTGACGCCTGCACCATCCAGGAGGTCAAGGCATATGCCCGTGCCCTGAAGGGTCGCCGCGACAAGATGTATCTCCACGCCTCCTGGTACCAGCGCGAGATGCGCAAGAAGCAATACCGCACCAAGAAGGCCCTCCTTGGGACCCTCGACTGGGGGCTGAAGGACGCGGGGCTCGACTACGTGGACCTCTGGCGCATCACCATGCTCTCCCGGAGCGGCGCACACACCAAGGCCGAAGTGGACGAGATGGTGGAGGCCCTCGCCGCCGCGAAGAAGAGCGGCAAGGTCCGCTGGACCGGCCTCTCGTCCCACGACCGCAAACACATCAAGTGGATGATCGAAACCTATCCCGAGGTCGTGGATGTGATCGTCACGCCCTACACCGCGCGCACCAAGCAGGTGCCCAAGGACAGCCTCTTCGACGCCATCAAGAAACACAACGTGGGCTTCTACGGCATCAAGCCCTTCGCCAGCAACTCGCTCTTCAAGGGCGACAGCTCACCCAATAACCCGCACGCCGAGGAGGACGACCGCCGCGCCCGACTGGCCATCCGCTACATCCTTCAGAACCCCGTCATGACCTCGCCAATTCCGGGCATGATCAACATCCACCAGGTGGACAACGTGGCCCAGGCGGTCAAGGAGCGGCGCCAACTCGACCTGGCCGAACTCCAGCAACTCGAGAAGATAATGGACGAGGCCTGGGCGAACCTCCCGCCCGACTACCAGTGGCTCAAGGACTGGGAGTGGGTGTAACCCCCCCAGGCAGAGGGCGCAGAAGAAAGGTCCCGGCATGGACAGGAAAGTGACCCGTCGTGAGTTCGTCCGCAAGAGCGCCGCGGCAGCAGCCGCAGCCGCCGCGCTCGCAAGCGCGGAGGCCGCCGAAGCCGAGAAGAGCAAAATCCTCAACTACAACCCCGACATGGAATACCGCCCCTGCGGCAGGACCGGCACGTACTCATCCGCCGTCTCTCTCGGCGGCCACTGGAAGCGCATTGACAAGATGATCCCCGGGATTTTCAAGAGCCGCAGCTGGCTGAGCGCCGACCTTGACGACCGCCGATTCCAGAAGAACCGCTACGACGTGGTCACCCGCTGCATCGAGGTCGGGATCAACCACATTGACGCCTGCACCATCCAGGAGGTCAAGGCATATGCCCGTGCCCTGAAGGGTCGCCGCGACAAGATGTATCTCCACGCCTCCTGGTACCAGCGCGAGATGCGCAAGAAGCAATACCGCACCAAGAAGGCCCTCCTTGGGACCCTCGACTGGGGGCTGAAGGACGCGGGGCTCGACTACGTGGACCTCTGGCGCATCACCATGCTCTCCCGGAGCGGCGCACACACCAAGGCCGAAGTGGACGAGATGGTGGAGGCCCTCGCCGCCGCGAAGAAGAGCGGCAAGGTCCGCTGGACCGGCCTCTCGTCCCACGACCGCAAACACATCAAGTGGATGATCGAAACCTATCCCGAGGTCGTGGATGTGATCGTCACGCCCTACACCGCGCGCACCAAGCAGGTGCCCAAGGACAGCCTCTTCGACGCCATCAAGAAACACAACGTGGGCTTCTACGGCATCAAGCCCTTCGCCAGCAACTCGCTCTTCAAGGGCGACAGCTCACCCAATAACCCGCACGCCGAGGAGGACGACCGCCGCGCCCGACTGGCCATCCGCTACATCCTTCAGAACCCCGTCATGACCTCGCCAATTCCGGGCATGATCAACATCCACCAGGTGGACAACGTGGCCCAGGCGGTCAAGGAGCGGCGCCAACTCGACCTGGCCGAACTCCAGCAACTCGAGAAGATAATGGACGAGGCCTGGGCGAACCTCCCGCCCGACTACCAGTGGCTCAAGGACTGGGAGTGGGTCTGATCCGGACCCACTCCCCCACTCAAACAACGAAAGGAGCGTCGGTGAAACGCTGGGGTGGATTGGTGTTGCTACCTCTCGTCGTCTTCCTCGGGTGTCGGCTGGCATCGAACCACTGGAACCGGCCGCCCGCCCTGCTCCAAGCGCCCGTCGAGCCCAAACCCAAGCCAGCCCCTCCAGCCGCCGTCCGCGCGGACAACTCCCGCTGCCACGTCTGTCATCTCAACTACGCCGACGAAAAACTCGCCCTCACCCACGAACGCGTCGACATCGGCTGCGAGAAATGCCACGGAATGTCCGACGACCACGCCGACTCCGAGGAACACACCATCCCACCAGACACCATGTTCCCTAGGAACAAGATCAACCCCTTCTGCACCCACTGCCACAAGCCCGAAAAACTTACCGGCGACATCGCCCATGCTCCACTTCTGGCCCAGAAACCCAAGACCACCCAGGTCTGCACGGACTGCCACGGCACCCACCGCCTCGCCCACCGCATCCGGAAGTGGGACAAGATCACCGGCAAACTCCTCCAGGCAAAATAATCCGCTGAGTTCTTGAAGAACCGCCGCGGCGGGGTTAAAATGCAACTAAGGGGAGTAACTACAGCCGGCGGAGGGCCGCCATGCTCAGATACAAAGTAACCGCCTTCTACCAGGAGAAAGCCACCGAGAACCACGTCGCGCGAAACCTCGTCGTCATCGCGCCCGACGACAAGGACGCCATCCAAAAGGCCAAGTTGGCCATCGTCCCTGAGGCGATTGATGGTCGCATCACCGCCATCAAGGTCATCGAGAAAGCCCCCATCGAGCCCGGCGTCGTCTATCGCAGCGACCCCTACATCCCCTTCCGCTGGCCGGTCCGCCACTCCCAAAAAAACGCTTCCGACCAGCCAACAGCCTGACCCCGGAATGCCCAACGCCAGCCCCGCGCCGCGCCGACGCTTCCTCGCAACCCTCTGCGCTGCTCCGCCGCTGGCAATCGCCCACTCCGCGATCGCCTCCGGCACTCGCCGCCCCCCCAGCGACAGAATCGCCCTTGCCATGGTCGGCCTGGGCAGCATGGGCCTCCGACACGTCAAGGGCTTCCTCCAGGAGGGCGATTGCCAGATCGTGGCCGTCTGCGACGTGGACGCCACCCGCCGCAAGGTCGCAGCCAGGCTCGTCAACGACCACTACCGCTCGAGAGCCTGCCGCGAAGTCCGCGACTTCCAGAACCTCTTCCCTGACCCCGACATAGACGCCTTGTGCGTGGCAGTGCCCGACCACTGGCACGCGGTCATCGGCGTCCACGCCGCCCGAGCCGGCAAGGATGTTTACGGCGAGAAGCCGCTCGCAAGAACTATCGCCGAGGGTCGCGCGCTGGTCCGAGCGGTCCGCCGCGCGGGCATCGTGTGGCAGATGGGCAGTTGGCAGCGCTCGACCACACACTTCCGCCGAACCTGCGAACTCGTCCGCAACGGTCGAATCGGCACTCTCCGGCGCCTCGAGGTCGGCATCGGCGTCGGCCCGACCATCGGCCCACAGCCCCCGATGCCCGTCCCCCACGGCTTCGACTACGACCTGTGGCTCGGACCCGCTCCCTTCGCGCCTTACACCGAGAAACGTTGCCACTGGAACTTCCGATGGATCCTCGACTACTCCGGCGGCCAGGTGACCGACTGGGGCGCCCACCACATCGACATTGCCCACTGGGGCATGGGCGCCGACCACACAGGCCCCATCGAGGTCTTCGGCGAAGCCGCCTTCCCCGACGGCCTCTGGGACGCCGCCACGACCTATCGCTTCACCTGCCGATACCGCTCGGGCCTCGAGATGCTCGTCGCCAGCAACAACTTCATCCGCCAGGGCGTCCGATTCATCGCCTCGCGCGGATGGGTCCACGTCACCCGAGCCGGCCTGGCCGCCAGCGACCCGGCAATCCTGAAAGAAAAGATAGGCCCGAACGAGACCCACCTGGCCAGCCCCCACGAGGGCCATCGCCAGGGCCACCGCAGAAACTTCCTCGACTGCGTCAGAACCCGCCGCGAACCCCACACCCCCGTCGAGGTCGGCCACCACTCCGTCATCCCAGCACACCTCGGCAACATCGCCATGATACTCCGAAGACCAATCCGTTGGGACCCCGAGGCCGAGCGCACCATCGGCGACCCCGACGCCGCCAGGATGCTCAGCCGCCCCATGCGGGAGCCATGGCACCTATGACACACCACGCCATCCTGGCCGTCGAAGGTGGGGCAAGCCGCTCCGCCGCACTCCTCGCCGACACCTCGCTCGAGGTCATCGCCCGAAACGAGGACGGGCCACTCAACCCACACGCCGTCGGACACGAGGCCGCAATCGGCAACCTCGAGAGTCTCATCACACCGCTTCTGGAGAAGGCCGAGCGACAAGATGCCTCGATTGCCGCCTCGGCCTTCTGCATCGCAGGCCTCCGCTCGGATGAAGACAAGGGCGCCTGGGAGAAGGCAGTTCGCCCGCTGGTCGCGGGGCATCTCCTCGTCACCCACGATGCAGCCGCCGCGCTCGCGGCGGGAACCCAGCGCGGCGAGGGACTGCTCATCATCTCCGGCACCGGCTCGCTGGTCTATGGGCGAAGGGCCGACGGGCGAGAGCGCTTCGCCCTCGGCAGAGGGCCCCTGCTCGGCGACGAGGGCAGCGGCTTCGACATCGGCCACCGTGCCCTCCGCGCGGCCGCTGCCTCGGCCGACGGCCGCGGGCCGAAGACCCTCCTCGAACTCCTTGTCTCGGCTCGCCTGGGCGTCGGCCATCTCGACCACCTCATCGCCGCCCTCGAGCCGTTCGAGAAGAGGCGCGTGGCCGCAGCCGCGCCGGCCGCCTTCGAGGCCGCCGAGGCGGGCGACAGGGTGGCATGGTCCATCATCCAAGAGGCCGCCACGGCCCTCGCCAGCGCGGCGCGCGCCGTCGTTGCCGAGCTCTGGAAGCCACCCGAAGAACTGCGAGAGGTCGTCCTCGCTGGCGGCGTCCTCGAGAATCACCAACCGCTTCGCCGGCTCGTGGCCGAGAGGGTCAGGGAATTCGCCCCGCGGGCGATCTGGCGCCTCCCCGAAGTCGAGCCAGTGGTCGGCGCGCTGCGCCTGGCGCGCCTCAGAATCGAACCTCCTCCCCGAGACCGAACTCCCGGGCACGCCTGAGGGCGAAAGTCGCCGCCACCGCGTCCTGAACCGCAATCCCCACCGACTTGAACAGCGTGACCTGGTCGTCGGATGTTCGGCCGGGCTTGCGGCCCAGGACCAGTTCCCCGAGTTCGGCGTGGATGTCCTCGGCGCTCATCAGCCCCTGCCCGATGGGGATCAACAGGTCGCCCGTCTCGGCCAGCGCCGCCTCGCGGCTGTCAACCACCACCAACGAGCGAACGACCGTGGCCGACGGAATCTCCTGGACCGAGGGCTTGAACGAGCCGATGGCGTTGATGTGGGTGCCGGGGCAGATGTCCCCATCGGCGAAGACAGGGGTGGCCGACGTCGTAGCCGCACACACGATGTCGGCCTCGCGCACCGCCTCGGCGGCCGTCGCCGCAGTCTCGATGTTGCCAACCTGGCCCGCCATCTCGTCCGCGAAGGCCCGGGCGCGCGACTCCTCGACGTCGAAGACCCAGGCCCTCTCGATCTGGCGGACGCAACAGACGGCCTCCAACTGGGTCCTTGCCTGGACCCCGGCGCCGAGTATGGCCACAGAGCGGGCGTTCGGCCGTGCCAGAATGTCGGTCGCCAACCCACAGGCAGCGCCGGTTCTCAGCGCCGTGAGGGTCGCGCCCTCGAGGACGGCCAGCGGCCGCCCCGTGTCGGGCTCGAGGGCCAGGACGGCGGCCTGGAGTCGCGCGAGGCCCCGCTCCTGGTTCCTTGCGAAAAGCGAGACGACCTTCACCGTCAGCGCCCCCTCCCCTCCTTCGACGAGCGCCGGCATGACCAGCGTCACGCCCCCGTGGCGCTCGACGTCCAGGTGGATGCGCTCCGGCACCATCGCCCGGCCTTCACACAACGCGGCGAACGCCTGTCGCATCGCCTCGATGGCCGCCTCCATTGGCAGCGCGCCTCTGACCGCCTCGCGGTCCAGAATCAGCATCAGCCCTCTCCTGCTCGCCTGACCTCGACCGTCCCGTCGGGCTCGACGGCCACCTCGTCGCCATCGGCCAGAGCGGCAAACGCCTCTTCAGGGACGACGACCACCGGGGGAAATCGCCCGTAGAGTTCGTCGGCCACGATCGCGCCGAGCGCCAGGATCGGGTCGAGCGAGGAGTTGATTATTGCAGCGGGAGCGGTCCCCAGCCTCACGCTCTCGAGCAACACCGCGCTGGCCGTGCTCGAGCCCTTCCCGGTCGGGAATGCAAACACTCGCCCCGCCACGACCTCGCCGAACCGGTCGTGGAGACGGTCGGTTATCCTGCCGGTGGCGGGGTCGAGCCCGCCCCAGAAGCTCAGCGGCATCCTCGAGACCACCGCCATCCCCCCAGCGCTCCCGGAAACCACCGCCCGTCCTTTCACCCGCAACTCCTTCGGCCCGGTCCCATATCCAACCCCGGCTTCCTGGGTGCTCGTCCCTCCCGTGCCAGACGTTTCACCAAACGCCGGCGGCATAGGCTCGCCGGCACTAACCAGTGGTGGCACAGGCTTTCTAGCCTGTGCTTCGCGGGGCGGGGACGCCCCGCCTACA
>CAYYCI010000004.1:0-8367 GCA_964470215.1 uncultured Planctomycetota bacterium | reverse complement strand
TTCTAGCCTGTGCTTCGCGGGGCGGGGACGCCCCGCCTACAGTGCCAGAATCCGGTGGCACAGGCTTTCCAGCGCTTATGAGTGGTGTGACAGGCTTTCCAGCCTGTGTCCCCTCAATGCGTCGCCGCCCCATTCTCGCCGCCACTTTCCCCTCGATGGCCGACCACACACACTCCGCGATCGTCCCGAAAGCCACCTTCACCCCCAACTCGGCCGGGGCGTAATAGGCACACTTGCCCGAATTCGTCATTATCACCCCGACGTTCTCCCCGACCACGGGGGAATGGAACGGACAGGTGTCGAGGATAAGTTCCACGCCGAAGCCCTCGAGCGTCTCCCAGAGGTCGCTGGCGGCCAGGAGAGCGTGGCTCTGGCGATTCGTGAAGACCAGGAACGGGACACTGGTGTGCGTGGCCTCGCCGCCCTCGGCCACAATAGCCTCCGCCAGGCGGCGGAATTCCTCGAAGGAGAAGTGGGGACAGCCGAGGATGACCGCGTCGAGCGCCTCGCCCGGGCCGACCACTGCCAGTTCCCGGCGCGCGGCGTCGAGTTCCTCAGGGCCGATGGTGATCGTCTCTTCGGGCGCGCGCCCGCCCAGCGCTGCCGCCAGCGAGGGTGCCTCGGGCGTCAGGCCCACGGCGTGGAACATCGCCACCCCGCCCGAGGATGCCGCCGCGGCGCCGAGGGCCTTCAGATCGTCGGCGCTCGACCCGCCGGCCAGCCCCTCGATGACCGGAATCCCCTCCCCTACCCTGAGGCCGATGATGTGGCCGAGCAGAGGGAAGAGCGAGGAGTCGGCATCCAGCCCCTCCGCGAGCCTCACGACCACGGTCGCCCGGCGATTCTCGGCGAGGTGAAGCCCCCAGCAAGGGACCCGCCCCGTGAGCGCGGCACAGATGTCCATGAAATCGCCGTACCGATTGGTGCGCGCGCCCAGGACGGAGTTGGCGAAGACGACCGCGTTCGACTCCCCCCAGGCCAACTGCTGGCCGAAGCGGGGCGCGAGGTAACCCTGGTAGGGGGCACACGTCCAGGTCGGCACGCACCCGAGCGCCAGGTAGGCATCCATCAGCCGCGAGGCCCTCGCCGCGTAGTCCTCGCCCACTCCGAGCCGCTGCCAATTGGTCTGGTCGAGCGGCGAGGCATTCAGCGTGGTCGGCACGACCACTCGTCCACCCAGAGCCACGAGCCTCTCGACGAACTCGAGGCCCGAAGGGCTGAGGATGGTGCATGCATCAATGTGGGCCTGCTCGACGGCCAGGAGTTCTTCGGCCTCGCAGACCTCGGCCATGCGCACGACGACCGACATGGCCAGGCGCACGGCCTCGCCGTGCCGGCCCTCCAGCATCGCGCGCTCTTCGCTGCTCAGGCGCAAGCCCATCACTGGCCTCCTGTTCGGCTGGCTTAGTCTAAGCGAGCGCGACGGAGCCGTCAATCCAGTGTGTGTCCTCGTGCCGCTGGACGGGATGGACGGAGTGGACGACGGGATTTGACAGGCGCCGGCGCTTGGGGCAAGATGGCCGCCAATGCCGAGGAGGGCAGTCGAATGGTCGAGCGCTACGAGGGCTGCATGGTCGGGCTGGCGGTTGGCGACGCGCTCGGGGCGCCGACCGAGTTCCTCTCCTTGCCGGAAATCCGCCGGCGCTACGGACCTCAGGGCGTCGAGGACTTCGAGCCCCGTCGCGGCCTCCCGCCAGGCTCCTACACCGACGACACCCAGATGAGCATCGCGGTGGCGCTCGGCCTGCTCGAGAGTGCCGACGCGCTCACCAACCCGGAAGCGGTCATCCAGAGCATCTGTCGCAGATTCGTCTGGTGGGTCGAGGAGGTCGTGCCGCGGAAGCGCCGCGGCCCGGGAAACACCTGCCTGAGAGGCTGCCACGCGCTCAGCGCGGGCGTGCCCTGGCGCGAGAGCGGCGACCGGTGGTCGAAAGGCTGCGGGGCCGCCATGCGCAGCGCGCCCATCGGCCTTGTCTATCGCTCGCGCCCCGACCTGCTACGCGAGGTCGCCTATGGGGCAAGCGTGTGCACCCACGCCCACCCGGCCGGCGTGGCCTCCGGCATCGCCGCCGCGTTTCTGGTCTCGAGGGCCCTCGAGGGGGTGACCTATCGCCTCGTGGCGGAATTGCTCGATTTCGTCGGCGACATCAGCGAGGAGTTCAATCAGCGGGTGCGCATGGTCGAAGAGGCCCTCGCGCTGCCGCCCGAGGAGGCCCTACCCCGACTGGGCGAGGGCTGGGTCGGCGACGAGGCCGTGGCCTGTGCACTCTATTGCTTCCTCCACTCGCCACACGACTACAAGGCCACTGTCCTCACCGCCGCGAACACCAATGGCGACTCCGACTCTATCGCCTGCATTGCCGGGGCGATAAGCGGCACGTTCAATGGCGTCGGCGCCATCCCGGAGAAATGGGCCAGAGAGGTCGAGGACAGCGAGCAACTCTTCGCCCTGGGAAGGAACCTGACCGACCTGGCCGCCAAACTGGAGCAAGGCCATGATTCTGGAACGGACAACGATTAGCGACCTTGCCCGCATGCTCGCCCCCCACATGGACAGGCCCGCCTGGCCTGGCCTGACCGACCCTCGAGCGAAGGCACGCGCTCGCCGCTGGGCGAAGAAACTCGGCATCTGGGAACGCCTCGAGAAGGAGCTGCGCCCCAGGGCGATCCCTGTCATCACGCGCTCCGACTATCGCGACTTTCGCCGCACCGGGCGCCGCACCCTCGGCCAGGCCGCCATCAAAGACCGCCTCGACGAGACCGTCCAGGCCGCCCTCGCGCTCTGGCTCGGCCACCCGCGAGCCGACCTCGACTACCTCCACGACCTCCTCTGGGCGTGGTGCGAGACCACCACTTGGATATGGCCGGCCCACGAGGGCCGCCAGGTGGACCTGGGCTCCTCGCATATCGGCCGGGCGCTCGCCGAGATCACCTGGATGCTGGCCGGCACTCTCGAGGACGAGGTGGTCGAGCGAGTGCGCGCCGAGGTCGAGCGGCGAATCCTCGACCGCGTCTGCGACTGGCGACACCCGGATGGCTGGTGGACCGTGCCGATGAACTGGAACCACGTGTGCAACGCCAACGTCATCACCACCGCGCTCTACCTCATCCGCGACCCGCGCGTCCTGGCGGCCTACATCCATCCTCTCTGCCAGCGTCTCGACTACGCGATTCAGGGCTTCGCGGACGACGGCGGCTGCCTCGAGGGCGAGAAGTACTGGCACTACGGCTTCGGCCATTTCGCCTTCGCCGCGCTCTCGCTGCACCATCGCACCGGCGGCAAACTGAACCTGATGACGGGGGAGAGGATCGAGCGCATCTGTCGCTTCCCCCTCGCTGCCCACATCGAGGGACCGCTCTTCGCAACCTTCGCCGATTGCTCCCACGGCTACCTGACCGCCGAGGTCGTCCTGGCAATCAACCAACTCCGCCCCGTCCCGGGTCTCTACGAGCTCACCGACCGCGACGCCGATGGCAGGCTGGCCATCCGCTACTGGCGCGACCTGGTCCTCTACCGCGGGGAGCGAGCCACGGGGAAGGCCGACCAGAACGACTACTACCTCCCCGACCTCGGGATGGTGAAGTTGCGAGCGGGCGGCGCCACCCTCGTCGCCCTCGCAGGCCGCAACGATGTGCCCCACAACCACAACGACATCGGGAGTTTCATCTACCACCGCCGCGGGCGCCTCGTGCTCACCGACCCCGGAGCGCCGGTCTATACGGCGAAGACCTTCAGCCCCCGCAGGTACGAAATCCTCTTCTGCCGCTCGCTCGGCCACAGCGTCCCGATCGTCAACGGCCGCGAGCAGAAAGCCGGCTCGCGGTTCCACGGCACCATGTCGGTCGAGGGACTTGGCGGGGCGGGCGAGAAAAGCGCAGTGATTGATATGACTCGCGCCTACGACGAGCCGACCCTCGAGAGCCTTCGGCGCAGGCTGACCCTGGCGCCAGGCGGGCAATTGACCGTCGAGGACACATTCCGCTTCAGCCGGAAGCCCCGTGCCCTCGAGGAAGGTTTCGTCACCTACGAGCCGGTCCGAGTGGTCGGCGGCGGGCGAGCGGTGGTGATCGGCAAGGGGCGAGGCGCCGCGCGGTTGAAGTCTCAGGGCTGCGAGGGAAAGTTCGCCGCCCGGCGATTCGTCGAGGAGTCGCGCGAGGGCCGCCACGAGGGAATCCTCACCCGCATCGTCTTCACCCCAGCGTCCCCCTCACGCAACCTCCGCGCGACCTTCACCGTGTCGTAGCCGGACGCGGCTTCGGCCCACCAGAGCGTTGACTCGGCGTCTGTTCGTGTTTATACTACGACCGCAAGAGAGGGTTGCACGCTTGCACTAGCGACTATGAAACACAAGTATCCAACGCATAGCGGCTGTGTAGACTGCATCGTGGGGGAGGCACTGGCCCCCACAGGGACATCGGTGACCTACGAGGTGTACCTCGACGATGCTTTCGAGTGGCTCGAGCGGGCCGAGGCAAATTCGATCCACGCCGTGGTCACCGATCCGCCGTACGGGGTTCTGGAGTACACGCCGCGACAGCTCGAGAAGATGAAGAACGGGCGGGGCGGGGTGTGGCGTATCCCGCCGGCTTTCGACGGCTGTCGGCGCCGGCCGGTTCCCCGCTTCACCGTTCTGAAGGAACACCACAGGGCGGAGATTCGCGCGTTCTTCGGACGCCTGGCCGAGCGGTTGCTGCGGGTTCTGGTCCCTGGCGCTCACGTCTTCATCGCGACGAACCCTCTGGTCTCTCACCTTGTTTATGAGCCATTCACAGCCGCTGGTTTCGAGAAGCGTGGCGAGGTCATTCGCGCGGTGATGACCCTTCGAGGGGGCGACCGCCCGAAGAATGCACACGAGGAATTTCCCGACGTGACGGTGATGCCGCGCTCGTGTTGGGAGCCCTGGGGACTTTTCCGAAAACCCTGCGAAGGCAGGGTTCAGGACAACTTGAGGAAGTGGGGCACCGGTGGCCTGCGCCGCATCTCGGACGCCGAGCCGTTCAAGGACCTCATCCGTTCGGCGCCGGCCCGTGGCTACGAGCGCCGCATCGCGCCGCACCCCTCCC
Source organism: uncultured Planctomycetota bacterium (assembly GCA_964470215.1). GTDB lineage: Bacteria > Planctomycetota > PUPC01 > DSUN01 > DSUN01 > CAYYCI01. The sequence continues at coordinate 3,303 of CAYYCI010000004.1, read as the reverse complement.
TGAAGCCTCAGCACTTCCTGCGCCAGATCGTTCGGGCGTCCTTGCCACTGGGCCGCGGTGTCGTCCTCGACCCTTTCATGGGCTCAGGCTCCACTATTGCTGCCGCGGTCGCTTGTGGCTACCGCAGCATCGGCATCGAGCTGAATCCCGGGTACTTCATGATGGCGGTCGAGTGCATCCCCAAACTGGCTTCCTACGAACCCCCGGGGGGCAACGGCAATGGCTCGGCCAGGTGACTTCGACCGCTCGGTCCCGCTGCCGCCGGGCCTGACGGTCGCAGCCATCCACAAGGCGATTGAGTATGTGGAACGCGAACTCGCGGACTTCGTGGATGTTTACCTCGAACAAGCAAACGTCTTCAGCGCTCTGGTCGGCATCTTCGCCACCAAGGCGCTGGACGCGAACAGCGTCTACGAGAAACACCGACACACCGCCCTCGCGCAGACCCGCTTTCCAGACTTGAAGCGCCGCGGCAGCGGTCCGAATCCTCCGCCTGAACACTGCCTGGAGTGCAAAGCCAGCAAGCGTCCCTGGGCAGTGCAGTCACACTACGACCACCCCGGATGGTACATCATCTGGCGTTACCTCGTTGACCCCACGTGTTCTCTCGAGCCAGGGAGGCCGGTGACTATCTGGCGCGTGGATGTGGCGTTCCTCGAGAAGAGCGACTGGAAGTACGAGGGAAGCCGAGCAGGCGCGCGGGGCGGCGGGCGGACCCACACCTTCGGCGTCCGCAATCCTGCCGCCAAACTCAAAGGCAAGGCCGTCTACGCGCGCTCCGACGTCATCCTCCGCGGCGGAAAGCCAGTCATCAGAAACAACCTCTAACCTGTTCGGCCCCACTGAGACATGGGCGCGGCTCACCGAGGGGCGGGGGCGGGAACCTCCTGAGGGGGTGGCGGCGGAGGGGCGGCCCGCGCCCAGAGGGTGAACATCAAGAACGGCGAGAGGAGGACGCCTGGCGCGCCTTTCAACCTGGCGGTCAGGGTGGCCTCGCCGCCGCGGGCCTCGACCTTGACGCTGCCCAGGATCTCGAGGAAGGTTTTCGCTGGCGGGAATTGCTGGACCACCTCTGCGATCTCTTCTCTGGCCTCTTTCAGGCCGTTCTTGACGATGCCGACGGCGCTGGCCACGGACTCGGCGTTTTTGCCCCTGGCGACGACCTTGAAGGCGAGCGCGCCGTCCTTCTCTTCACGGGTGGTCAGGACCAGTGTGTCGAACGGGGCGAAGACGGGCGCCTGGCGATAGGTGGCGCTCATCTTCATGGCGACCCACAGGGGGCCACCGCCGGCGCGAGCGCGAGCGAGGAGGGCCTCGTCGAAGGCGGCTTTCTCCGGTAGCCTGGTCAGCCGCGCGGCCACCTCTGCCACCGGGATGGCTTCCGGCTTCGGTCCGGCGGCGAAGACGAAGCGGCCGCCTCCGGAGGGGATGAGCATCATTTCCCTCTCGACCGCGAAGACGGACTGTCCCGAGATCTTGCGCTCGGCGGCCTCCTGCTGGCGGAGGAGCGCGGCGACGGCATCGGGGTCGTAGATGCCGCGGGCCACCACGACGGCAAAGCCCGATTGGTCGTCTATCTTCTCGGCCAGGCCGAAGGTGATGGCCTGGAGGCGGAAGTTCCCCACCTGCTCGGCCACGTTGGCCAGCGCTGTAGCCACCTTTTGCTTGACCTCTGCAAGGTCGAGGCCTGGGGGCATGAGATTGCCTACCTGGGCGAAGGTCTTGTCCCAGTCGAGGGGAGCGCCGGGCTTCATGACCGCCTGTGCGACGACCCCACATCCCGGGGGCAAGAGGCGCAGGTCGGCGGCGAGGTCGCTGGGCCTGGGGACGGCCCTGGCGTGTTTCTTGCCCTCGAGCCTTGCGACTGTGGCGCCGGCGTAGTCGGCGACGAATGGTTCTCTCGAGCCGAGGAGTTCTCGGAGAGGGGGGAGCGCGGCCTTGTTGCCGAGTTCGCCGAGTGCCCGGATGGCCATCAGGCGGCGGATGGCTTTTGCCCTGGCCGCCTTGCTGACGGTTTTTAGAATCTCTCGTGCGCGGGAGCGGACTTCGGGGTCATCGTTTTCGGCGGCTTTCTTCAGTGCTCCGAGGGCGGGCGCGCCGATTGACCTGAGTTTGCGGGTGGCCTCCTCGCGGGTCTTGAAATCATCGGCGCCGAGGTTGCGGATCAGCCGCGCGACCTCCCGGCTCTGGACCTCGGCGAGTTCGCGGGTCATGTTCTCGACTGTGACCTCGATGCCCTTGAGTTTCCAGTAAGCGCGGGTGTCCAGGTAGTCGAGCAGGTCGTTGCCGGCGCCGCCGGCGCTCAGGAGCACGACCAATAGTTCGGCGAGACCAAAGCCCATCATTCTTTGTCCTCCTTCCGGCCACTGCGGTTGTGGTCGCGCGGCAGTGACACCTCGGCTCGATAGTTCGACGCGTTGTAATGGGGATAACGGACGGGGCGATAGAGCTCCGGGGTTTCCGGTGGCCGGTCCTGGGTGTAAATCCAGATCGCGCCCGGGTCCCAAAGAACGATTTCGTCGCGGGGATCGGCGGTCAGGTCGAGCGCCTCGGCACACATCTCGGGATGGCCGTCGTCGGGGAAGAGGACGACGCGGCGGCCCCATCCGTCGAGCATGCCCCCGTGGCGGACGCTGCCCGAGATGAGGGCGAGTTCTTCGGGGCGGCCGGTCCAGTTGACGGGGTTGAGGATGGAGCCGAGGGCGGTGGGTTCGGTCTCGAAGAGCCTTCGCCCCTTGCAGTCGTGAAGCGAGATTATCCCGGCCCAGCCCCAGTAGGTCGAGACGTAGAACTGGAGCCCCGGCAGGTCGGCTCGGAACCTGGCGGCGGAGAGGCGCTGTGCGTGGCCGAGGAACTCGCGGTGGAGCACGTGGCCGTCCGGCCCCACGATGTTGAAGCCCGCCTCGCCGCAGACCAGCGCGATCTGGACGCCCGGCCGCTCGGGGTCGAACGGGCCGATTGCTATCTCGTCGGTGTGGTCGCCCCAGGGCAGGGACCAGATGACCTCGCCGTCGGGGCCGAGAAGGCGGTAGCCACAGAGGAGTTCGTCGCGGCCGTCGCCGTCGAAGTCGTGGGGCTGTGGGAAATGGCCTGTGGAACTTTCGCCGACGTCGTGGGTCCAGAGGAGTTCGAGTTGGTCGTCGAAGACCCAGACCTGCTTGTAGCGATTCTTGACGATGATGTCGGCGGGTCGGGGTTTTCCGCGGAAGTTGGCGATGATGATCGCGTCTCCGACAAGACGGCCGAATTGCCCCTCGGTGCGCGGGTTGGCCGGGAGGGGCCGAGAGGCCTTCGGGGTGCCCG
>CAYYCI010000003.1:0-27941 GCA_964470215.1 uncultured Planctomycetota bacterium | reverse complement strand
GCATCAGGAACCCACGGTGCACAAAAGCGTGCCAAAGCCCACATCTCCGGCCTCCTTCAAGACCGCGGGCGGGTTTCCTTCATGGTCTCAGGCTTTCCAGCCTGTGCTTCTGGAGCCTACGCGAGGAGGAGCCAGGGGGTGCCGCTGGCCACCCAGACCAGTCGCCTGGGCTTCTGGCCCCTGGCCGGCCAGCTGGTCAGGGCGAAATTGAGGCTCAGCCTTGCGCCAGGCCGCGCGCGGGTCACTCCCAGCGCTCGCCAGGGAATCCGCAACCTGACGGTTCGCCGTGTGCCGCGTCCGCTCGAGGCGGCCTCGATCTGCGCGAGCGCTCCTCGTGGCAGGCGCGAGCGAATGGGCGCCACGGCCATCGCCCCGCCTTCCTTCCCGAAGGCGAAGGCAAGGGCCACTTGCTTGCGGGCATCCTTGGCCAGGCGAATGCCTCGAGCGGCGCGGAAGTCGAAGTTCAAGGCCACGTTGTCGCTCTTCTCGGGCCTGCGCCTCGGACCGGCGGGCCGGTGGAACGGTGCCTTGCAGGTGAACTCGGCGAGGAGGGCCTCGTCGGTGTAGGCGAAGCGTGCTTTCAGGCCCAACGCCTTCAATGCCCGCGGCGAAGTCGCTCCGGCCGGGGTGGCGGCCGCGATGGCGGGCGCCTTGGCCAGCGCCCTCGCGACGGAGCGGCTCGTCGCCTTCAGGGCGATTGCCACGGCCAGAGGGTCGCGGTCAAAGACCGTCTGTCGGTCGCCCTCGAGGCTCGCCCCGAGGGCGAGCGGCTCGCCCTCCTTCAGGGCGGTGGCCTGGACGAGGAGTTTGGTTCGCCCCCGCTCGAAGGGTCCGAGGCGCTTCGGCCTGCCCACCAACTCGATGCCAACTCGCCGCCCGGGCGAGAAGGTCAGCGCGGGGGTGATGTCCTCGTCGGAGAGGTTGTGGCACTCGAGTTGGCACTCGAGGGCCAGGTCGAGGCGGGCGTTGCGCTTTCGCAGGTTGCCCAGTCGGACGGGCCGCACTCGCGCGATTAGTTTGCCGAAGTCCTCGTCGAGAGTTCTGACGGTCTCGCGGAGTTGGGCGACGATATCAATCTTCTGAGGGCATTTCTCGATGCAGGCGCCGCAGGCTACGCAAAGCGACGCCTTGCCGCCCAGGCCGCGGTACTGACGCCGCGCCAGGTCCTCGAGGCCGTACACTCTCGCGTAGTTGAAGAGGAGGAAGTTCCGGGGGATCTCCACACCGTTCGGGCATGGCATGCAGTAGTTGCAGCCGGTGCAATAGAGTTGGGCGAGTTTCTCGTAGCGACGCAGTGTGGCCTGTATGCGGCGCTTCTCGCTGGCGCTCAGGGGGGTGGTGCGGCTAGCCACGCGGGCGTTTTCCTCGACGTGGCTCATCTCGTTCATCCCGGAGAGCGCGGCGGTGACGTTGGGGTTCGAGAGGACGAACCGCAGTGCGACCTCGGGGACGCTTTTTGCGCCGGGGACGAGGTGTCGGATGGCCTCGGATGGTGTGCCGAGCCTGCCGCCGCCCACCGGGCCCATGATCGTCACGCCCAGGCCGAGGCGCCGGAGGACTGGGAGGGCCTTCTCGTTGGTGCGGTCGAGGAGGTTGTATTGGAGGATGACCGACTCGAGTTCGCCGGTCTTGGCGAGTTTGATCAGGTTCTCGGGAGTGTCGTGGCAACTGAAGCCGATGTGGCGGATCAGGCCCTGGTCGCGGGCCTTGTGCATCCAGGAGAGTTGGCCACCGGGGCCGGCCAGGTGCTCGACGAACCGCTGCCAACTGAGATTGTGGAAGTTATAGACGTCGAGGCATTCGACGTCGAGGCGGCGGAGCGAGTCCTCGAGGTGTTTCCACCAGGGGCGGTCGTCGTGTTTGTTGTAGTAGTGGTTCTTGGTGGAGACGACGGTCTTGTGGCGCCAACCCTTGAGGGCCTCTCCCACGGCGCGCTGGCTGTCGCCGTTGCAGTAGCCGATGGCGGTGTCTATGTAGTTGACCCCGGCCTGGAAGGCCCGGTGGATGAGTGGTATGGCCTTGAGGCGGTCCACGCGGCCACCTTTCATGGGCAGTCGCATCGCGCCGAAGCCAAGGCGAGAGACCCTCAGGCCGGTGCGTCCGAGCGTGGCATACTGCATTCTCGACCTCCTCGCTTCTAGGGAGCGCCGCCCCGCTGTGCGAGCAGTTCGGCGATGTCGCGGTGTCGCATCTGGCGCGCGCGTGCCAGTGGGGTTCGCCCGTGTTTGTCGCGGGCGTTGATGTCGGCTCTGTGTTCCAGCAATGCTTCCACCACGGCCTTGTGGCCGTAGGCGGCGGCGTAGTGGAGGGGCGGCCAGCGCGGGCGCTCGCGTCCGCGCGAGCGGCCAGGAGCACCTCGGCGACCTCCTTGTGGCCGTGGCGTGCGGCGAGATGGAGAGGGGTCTCGCTGCGCCGCCCCGCGACGTTCACGTCGGCCCCTCGCTCGACGAGCATGCGAACGATCTCCACGCACCCCAGGTGTTCGGGCACTCCGGCCGGATGGTCAATGGCGGCGTGAAGGGGCGTGGAGCCATCGTTGGCTTTGGCGTTGGGGTCGGCGCCCTTGTCGAGGAGGAGTTTGGCGATTTCGGCCCGGCCCTCGGCAGCGGCCAGGTGAAGCGGTGTGAGGCCATCGTTATCCCTGGCCCTGGGCGAGGCCCCCTTCTCGAGCAACACCTTGACGGTCGAGAGCTTCCCCGCCTCGACTGCGTGGTGGAGAAGGGTCTTCCCCTCCTCGTCCTGTCCTGCGGCGAACTCGGGGGTTTTCTCGACCAGGGCGCCGAGGGTCTGATCGTCGCCGCGCCTGGCGGCCTCGACGGCCTGGAGGGACATCCCTGCCTTGGTCTCTGGCTTTCGCGCGGTGGTTCGTTCCTGTCCGCAGCTCGACAAGATGACCGCGACAAGCAACAGGGCCAGCCGGACCTTCATTGTTGCCACCTCCCTGGAGGTTCTGGTTTGAGTGGGCAGGGGAGCCGGGGTTCACTTGCCCATCTTGCGAAGGTTCTCGAGCGCCCGGGCTGGGACCTCGAAGCCCAGGCCGTCCCTGGAGCCTTCCTCGACCACGTACCACTCGGTGTGATGGAGGGTCTCGCAGAGGGTGAAGATTTGGTCCCAGTCGGCCTTACCCTCGCCGATGACCGAGCCTTCGGGGCCGCCGTAGTCCTTCAGATGGACCGAGCGGGCGCGGCCTGGGAACTTGCGCAGGATGGCCACGGGGTCGCCGCCACCGCCGGCGCAGTTCCCGATATCCATCTGCATCACCACCTTCTCGCTCGTCTGGCTGAAGAGGCGGTCCCAGGCCGTCTGGCCGTCAACGTCGGCGAAGTCGAAGCCGTGGGCGTGGTAGCCGGTCCACATGCCCAGCGGCTCGAGGGCTTCGGCGGTGCGGTCGAGGATGCCCGCCAGTTCGGCGATGCCCTCGACCGACGACATCCGTCCCTTGTCGGCGGCGACGATCAGGAACTTGTTGCCGAGTTCTTGATTCAGTTCGATGGTCCTCTTGAGGTTGTCGCCCAGGAGGGCGTCGGTGGCCAGGTGCATGCCGCAACAGGCCAGGCCGTTGTCGTCGAGGAGTTTGCGGAGGGTCTTTGCGCCGTGGCCCATCCACTCGAGGGCCTCGCCCCGGTAGCCCCACGGCTCGACTGCCACGTAGCCGAGCCGCGCGACCGACTCCAGGGTGGCCGGGAGGTCCTTCTGGCATTCCCCCCTGACTGAGAACAACTGAAGCGCGATCGGAACGCCTGCCATCGGCATCTCCTTCCAGTGACCACCATGGCGCCTATGATAGGCGATGGCCGGAACAAATCCACCCAGGTGCCTGGTCAGCGATCGGAGGTCAGGCGCGGTAGTCCTCGCCGCGTCGGCTGGCGGCGCACGAGCGCTGCCAGTCGAGGAGGGCGGCTTTCATCTCCTCGACGACCTTCGGCTTCTCGGCGGCCAGGTCGCGCTTCTCCCCGGGGTCCTCGGCCAGGTCGAAGAGCATCCACGGCTGGCCGCCCCCCGGTCGGATGAGTTTGTAGCGATTGTCGCTGAGGGCGAGTTGGCCCCTCGACTCGAAGGCGATGGGCTTCGGGCGCTCGGTCATCTTGCCTTCGATCAAGGGCAAGAGGCTGATGCCATCGAGGGGCTTGGGTTGCCCTTTTGGCTCGAAGCCGAGGATGTCGAGGACGGTCGGGTAATAGTCGGAGGTGCAGCAGGGAATGGCGGTCCTGCGCGGCTTCTTGACCCTGGCCGGCCACTCGAGGATTCCGGGCACCCGCACTCCGCCCTCGAAGAGGCTGCGCTTGCGCCCTCGCAAGGGGCCGGCAGAGCCAGGCGCCTTGCCCGCCCGGCCCTCCGGGCCGTTGTCGGAGCAGAACCAGAGCATGGTGTTCTCGGCCACGCCGAGTTCGCGCAGCGTGCGCCGGAGCCGTCCGAGTTGCTCGTCCATGGCAGTGATGCAGCCGTGGTAGTCGGGGTTGGCGCCGCGCTTGCCCTGGTAGAGCTTCCGATACTTCGGCTCGGCAAGAACCGGCAGGTGTGGGGCGTGGAACCAGATGACGGCCAGGAATGGCTTGCGCTCGCGGACGGCGCGGCGGATGAACGGAATGACGCGGTCCATGATTATCCGCGAGTCGTCGCCCTTGAGTTCGTCGGTCACGGCGAAGCCATCCTCGCGCCAGTAGTGGGTGCCATAGGGCTGGTTGGTGCCGGGCTTGAACATGGGGTTGCAGGTGGGGACCTTGGCCTCGGTGGAGAAACACACGTCGAAGCCATTCTTCCAGGGCGGGGAGAAGTGGCGAGTGTCGCCGGGTCGGCCGCGATTGCTGTCGCGCATCGTGGTGGTCATGGTTCCCAGGTGCCACTTGCCGAAGTGGCCGGTCACGTAGCCCTGGGTCTTGAGGGCCTCGGCGAGGGTGATCTCTTGCGGGAGCATGTGGCCGACGTTCGCGAAGAAGATGCCGTAGCGATAGGGGTGGCGCCCGGTGAGGCAACTGCCGCGGGTGGGCGAGCACACGGGGGCGGCGGCATACCAGCGGTCGAACCTCACGCCGCTCTTCGCCATTTCGTCGAGGGTGGGGGTGATGATGAACGGGTGGCCGTTGTAGCCGGTGTCGCCCCAGCCCTGGTCGTCGGCCATTGCGAGGATGATGTTCGGCCTTTGGTCTTTGGCTTGGGGTTGCTGCGCGGAGGCTCCTCGCAGGGCCAGCGCGGCGGCTCCCGCAGTGGCGGCGGTCAGGAACTGGCGGCGGGTGGTCATCTATGGCCTCCTTTTCCTTCGCCTGGTCTTCTTCTCGCCTCCGGACGTGGGTTTTCTATCCCAGGGCTGGGGCGGAAGCGGGTCGTATCTGGGCCAGGCGTCCTTTTTCGGGAACGACGCGACCACGGCCTCGAGCCTCTTGCGCGCGGCAAGGGTGGCGGGGTCGGAACTCTCGATCAGGTTTTCCTTCTCGTCGGGGTCGCGCGTGAGGTCGTGGAGTCGGGTGCTGCGCCCCCCGACGATCCAGAGTTTCCAGCGCTTGTCGCGCACGACGCGGTCGTTGAAGTCGGCCACGGGCCTGACGCCCTGGGTGGTGAGCCGCGCGACGCCTCCGCCCATGGCCATTATCCACTCCCGGGGCGTGTCCTTGGCCTTGCCGAGGATGAATTTCGCGATCGAATGGCCGTCGAGGACGAGGGCTTCGGGGAGGGGCGCGCCGGCGAGTTCGGCGAAGGTGGGGAGCATGTCGGTGAAATCGCTCAGGGCGTTTGTGACCAGGCCGGCGGGGACGAGCCCCGGGCAATTGACGATGAACGGGGCGCAGGCGCCGCTCTCGGTGAGTTTGCCCTTGCCGCCGCGGATGAGCCGGCCATTTGCCCGTGCCGTCGCGTTCCCGGCGGAGCCGTTGTCGGATGTGAAGAACACGATGGTTCGCTCGCGCAGCCCGAGTTCCTCGAGGGCGGCGACGAGCCGACCGACTGCGTGGTCTATGTAGCGAATCATGGCCTTGTAGCGACCCTCGCGGTCCTTGACGTCGGGCTCGAGTGGGGTGGTGGTCAGCGGCCCATGCGGGAGGCACATGGGGAAGTAGAGGAGCATCGGCTCGTGGCGGTGGCGGCGCATGAACTCGACGAGAAACTCGACGAAGACGTCGGTGCCGAACCGCCCCTTTCGCGTGGTGCTGCCCTCGGGGGTGTTGATGTAGGGGTCCCAGTAGCGGTTGGCGCTCGGTGGGTTCCCCGTCTCGAAGCCGGTCCACATGCACCATTCGTCGAAGCCGTGTCGGCGCATGATGTTGGGCTGGAGGCGGAAGTCGTTGATCTGCCACTTTCCGGCCGCGGCGGTGGCGTAGCCGGCGGACTTGAGGATGCGCGCGAAGGTGGTGTAGTGCTTCGGGTCGAAGTGGCAGCCTGCGCCCCAGCGCGGAACGTCCCAGTGGTTTATCCAGCCTGTGCGAAAAGGGTATTGGCCGGTCAGGAGCGAGACGCGGGTCGGGGTGCACTTGGGCATGGAATAGACGGAATGGTCGAAGCGGATGCCGCCTGCGGCGAGCTTGTCGAGGTTGGGGGTCTTGACTTCCTCGCTGCCGTAGCAACTGAGCCATTCGGGACCCAGGTCGTCGGCCATGATGAAGAGGATGTTGGGCTTCTCGGTCGGCGGGCGCTCGCCGGCGGCCAGGCCGGCCGCCAGCGGCAAGGCGGCGGTGGCGTGAAGGAAGGCGCGCCGATTCGGGTAGGACTTTTTCACAGCCAGGTCTCCCCTGTTAGCGGTTCTTGCGGGTGGAGTAGTTTGGGTTCGGTCTGGGCATTTTGGCTCCCACGGCCTTTCGCCATTCGGCGAGCAACTGCTTGAGCCCAGCGGCCTTTTCGGGCATCCGGGGCGCCAGGTCGTTGCGCTCGGAGATGTCGTCGCGGAGATTGTAGAGTTCGACGTGGGGGTCTTCGTAGTTTTCGATGAGTTTCCAGTCGCCGCAGCGGACGGCTCCGCCGGGGAAGCCGCCCTGGTTGCCGTAGTGGGGGTAGTGCCAGAAGATGGCCTTTCGGGGCAACGATGTGGCGCCGCGCAGGAGCGGCACGAGGCTCACCCCGTCGCAGTGTTGCTTCGGGCGGAGCGGCAGCCCGGCCATCTCGAGGATCGTGGGGTAGAAATCGGTGCTGGTCACGGGCACGGAACAGACGCTGCCGGGTTTCGTGACGCCTGGCCATCGGATGATCATCGGCTCGCGGATTCCGCCCTCGTAGAGCCAGCCCTTGCCAGCGCGGAGCGGGACGTTGGAGGTCGGATGACCCTCGGATGTCGAGAGGCCGCCGTTGTCGCTCATGAAGAACACGATGGTATTGTCGGCCAACCCTAGTCGCTCGAGGGTGTCCAGGACCCGTCCCACGCTGTCATCCGTGCTCTCGACCATCCCGGCATAGACGGGGTGGTCCTGGACGAGTCGGACTCGTCTGGCGCCTTCCCTGCCCCACTTCGGGCCTTTCGGTGCCGGTAGGCTGGCGGCCTTGGCCTGGTATTTCCGGGTCTTGTCGCTCTTCGACTGGAGCGGGGTGTGGACGGCGTAGTGGGAGAGATAGAGGAAGAAAGGCTTTTGTCGGTTGGCCTCGATGAACTTGACCGCTTCGTCGGTGAGGCGATCGGTGAGGTACTCGCCGCGAGGACCGTCGGGCAGAAAAGCATTGCGATATGGAGAGAAATAGGTCGGCGGGTGCCCGCGCTGGTCGCCGCCGATGTTGATGTCGAAGCCCTGGCGAGTGGGCAAGTAGCCCTTCCCGCCCAGGTGCCACTTGCCAATGAAGCAGGTGGCATAGCCGGCCTCCTTGAGCGCCTCGGCCACCGTGACCTCCTCGAGTGGCAGGTGGTGGAGGTACTTGGGAGGTATGACTCTGCCGATACGATAGCCCGGAATGAAATTGGTCAGGTTGAGCCGCGCGGGGTATCTCCCGGTCAGGATGCTCGCGCGCGTGGGCGAACAGACCGGGCAGGCGGCGTAGGCGTCGGTGAAGCGCATGCCGCTGGCGGCCAGGCGGTCTATGTTGGGCGTTTCATAGAAGGTCGAGCCATAGCAGGCGGCATCGCGCCAGCCCATGTCGTCAATGAGGAAGAAGACGAAGTTCGGCATCCTGGGCGTTCCTCCGAGCACCTTGCGGCCGGCCACTAGCCAGGCGGCTGTCAGAGCGAGAAAGCGGCGGCGGCTCAAGCGGCTCATCAATCTCTCCTGCATGGCCTACATCGGACTACTATATTAGCATGAGAAAATTGCGCAAAAAAAGCGCTGGACAACCCGACGCGGACCTCCTATAATTAGCTCACGTAAGGGACTCTGCCACGAGGGGGGGCGTGCCCGACCTGTCGTGTTGCCCGCGCCGGCAATCGCGCCGACGTGGCAAGGAGGAGCAAGCCATGGAGGTTCGATTCAAGGTGGCGGCGTTGTTGGCTGCTGTGGGCCTGCTGGGCTCGGCAGTGGTGAGCGCGGCCGAGATACGGAATCTCGACCGCTGCGGGCCGCCGCCCCCGCCGAAGCCGGCCCAGCGCTCGGGCGCCGAGGGCTTCCCACCCCTGCCCTTGCCGGTGACCCCCCAGCGGCGGACCGAGAAGAAAAAGCCCCCGACCCCGCCTGTGGTCGTCGTGAAGATCAAGACGGGGACCCTGGCCGACTGGGCGACCGACCAGAACGACATCAACAACCTCCTGGTCTGGATGCAGAGCAAACTGAAGATCAACTTCACCTACGAGGAGAAGAAACTCTCGGAGGTGAAGTTGGACGCGGCCCGCCTGCCGATGCTCTATCGCACCGGTCACGATGCGTTCAGTTTCTCGCAGGCCGAGCGGGATGCGTTGCGCGAGTATATCCTCAAGGGTGGGTTCATCTATTTCGATGCGTGCTGCGGGCGGGAGGAGTTTGCCGACTCGGTCCGCAAGGAACTGGCGGCCATCTTCCCCAAGCGCCGCCTGCGAAGGCTCGAGCCCGACCATCCACTCTATCGTTGCTACTACGACGTCTCGAAGGTCCGCTACACCCCCGCCACCGGGATCAACGGCTGGGCGCCCCCGCCTCTCGAGGGGATAGACATCGGCTGCCGCACGGCAGTGGTCTTCTCGCCCTACGACCTGAGTTGCGGCTGGGACATGCACACCCACACCCACTGCAAGGGGGTGTATGCCGAGGACGCGCTGAAGTTGGGCGCGAACCTGATCGCCTATGCCACCGCGACCAAGGCGATGGGGGTGTCGCTGGCCGAATCGCGAATCTACGTGGACTCCGAGACCAGCCGCGCCGACAAGTTCCGCATCGGCCAGGTCATCCACACCGGCGACTGGAACCCCGACCCCGCCGGCCTCTCGACCCTTCTGGACGCCGTGGCGGGCAGCACGTCGCTGAAGGTCAGTTTCGGCACGAAGCCCCTGAAACTCGACGGCGGCGACCTGAGCGTCTATCCGTTCATTTACATGACCGGCCACCGCGACTTCCACTTCAGCGACGCCGAGGTGGCTGCCCTGCGCCGCTACCTGAAGGCGGGCGGCTTCCTGATGGCCGATGCCTGCTGCGGCCGCAAGGCATTCGATCTGGCGTTCCGACGCGAGATGGAGCGGGTCCTGCCCGGCCACAAATTCGTCCGCTTGCCGAGCGGGCACCCGATCTTCTCGACACACTATAAGATCGGCTCGGTCAACTACAGCCAGGCGGCGATCGTGCAGGAGAAGGTCCAGAGCCCCGGCCCGCCGCATCTCGAGGGGATCACGGTCAACGGCGAGTTGGCGGTGGTCTATAGCCCCTACGACATGGGCTGCGGCTGGGAACTCAAGCCACACCCCTACGCCGTCGGCTATGAGGCCCGCGACGCGATCAAACTGGGCGTCAACATCGTGGTCTATGCTTGCACCCACTGACGCGCGGCCTCGGGGTCGCGGTTCCGTGGGGCCGAGCAAGAAGCGCCCTGCCAGAGGCCGCCAGCGCGGCGTTCCCAGTGGGAAGTTCTCCGCGGTGTGTCCGTTCTCGCGTAGCAGTGTGCCCGTCGCGGCACTGGTGCTCTGCTCCCTCGCCGGCGCTCTCGCTCAGGCTGCGGACGACGGCCTGGCGAGCCTGATCCCCGTCCACGAGGCGGCTGTCGCCCTGACCGAGAAGGGGCAGTGGGCCGAGGCTGCTGCCAGGTACCGCCAGTTCGCAGCCGCCAGGCCGGGGTCCGCCGAAGGCGGCCTCGCGGCCGTCCTGGGCGGGCTCATCCTGCTCCGCGAACTCGGCAAGCCCGACGAGGCCCTCGGGGCATTCGCCCAGGCGGTCAAACTCGATGGGGGCTTCGCCGGGCGAGTGGCCTGGATCGCAAAGAGTTGGATTGCACGACTCAGAATGCAACAACTCAGGTCGGCCCTCCACGCCTACTGGGTCCGCCACGTCGAGTACCCGGAGAGACTCGAGGCCCTCGCCGAGAAAAAACTCGTCCCCGCGGAAACCCTGACCGACCCGTGGGGCAAGCCGTTCGAGTATCGCACTGCTGCGCTGAGCATCGCGCCGGACCTCCCGCGCCAGCGCTACACCCTGCGATGCGCGACGACGGGAGCGGACAGCGGTGATCTCGAGGCCGCGCTGAAGCGGACCGCGGAGTTGCCCCGGATGTTCGAGTTGAAAGCGATCGGGGCCTCCAGGCCGCCCAGCGCGCTGATGAAACTCAAGGGCGACAACTCGCCGCCACGCCACGTGGCCGAAGGAGAAAAGATCGGCCCGGCCACCCTGATCAAACTGACCAGGCAGGTCGCGGTGTTGGCCGATGGGGACGCAGTGGCGGTGTTTTGCCTGTGATGCGGACAGCGAAGGCCGACAGTTCGCGCTTCCTCGACCCGGACACCCTCCGCCAGTTGCAACACGTGAGCCTGACCTCGCGGGCGCTGGTCGAGGGCTCGATGACCGGCTCCCACCGCAGCCCCTACAAGGGCCTGAGCACCGAGTTCGCCGACCACCGCCAGTACGTCAAGGGCGACGACCTCAAGCACCTCGACTGGCGGGTCTATGCCCGCACCGAGCGCTACTACATCAAGCGCTTCGAGGAGAGCACCAACCTCAAGGCATACATCCTGGTGGACTGCTCGGCCTCGATGGGCTACGCCTCCGACGGAATGACGAAGTACGAGTATGCCTGTCATCTGGCCGCGGGCCTCGCCTACGTGGTCATAAAGCAGGCCGACAGCGCCGGGATGGTGCTCTTCGGCGAGCGGATCGAGGACTACTTCCCCCCTCGCTCATCCCTGACCCACCTGAGGGCCATGCTCGACGCGCTGGCGGGCCTGCGTCCACGCGGCAAGACCAACACCGCCGCCGCGCTCCACGGCATGGCCGAGATGATCAAGCGGCGGGGATTGATCATCGTCATCTCGGACCTCCTCGACGAGCCCGACGAGGTGGTTCGTGGCCTCGCACACTTCCGCCAGAAGCGCCACGACGTCATCGTCCTACAGGTCTTCGACGACCACGAGCTCAACTTCCCCTTCGAGAAAGTCGCGACCTTCCGGGACATGGAGACCGGGGAGAAGGTCCGCATAGCGCCCAGAGACCTCCGCGACGACTACAGCCGCGAACTCGAGGCCTTCATCACCCGCTACAAGCAGGCCTGCTACGAGAACAACATTGACTACGTGACCATCAACACCCGGACCCCACACCACACGTTCCTGAGCGCTTACCTGAGCCGCAGGGAGAAGGTCCGCTAGGACGGGAGAGAGGATGTTCGGCGCGCCGGTTTTCCTCTGGGGCATTGCGGCGGTGAGCGTCCCCGTGATCATCCACCTGATGCAAAGCCCCAGGGCGCGGGTGATAGATTTCCCGACGGTGCGTTTCCTGAAGGCTTGCCAGCGCCGCGCCACCCGCCGCACCCGCCTCAAGAACATCATCCTGATGCTCATGCGCATGGCCCTCATCGCCCTGGTGGCCCTCGGCATGGCCAAGCCACAGCGCCAGAGGGAACAAACCCAGGCCCTCCCCGACGCCCCCCTCTCGATGGTCGTCGTCATTGATAATTCCTACTCGATGGGCTACCGCGACCGCGGCAAGAGCCGTCTCGAGCGCGCCAAGGAGGCCGCAATCGCGCTCGTCGAGACACTCAAGGAGAGCGACGAGGCGGCGGTGCTCCTGGCAAACGAGGGCGTCGAGCCACTGGTGCGCGAGTTCACCAACGACCGCGAAAAACTCAAGAAGGCCATCCGCTCCGCCGAACTCTCCTTCCTCGGCACGAATCTCGACCCAGCCGTCCGCGAGGCCGTCAGACTGGCCAACCGGGGCGGCGCCGCCGCGGCCAAAGCCAAGACGGAAGGGACGGTTGACCCCGAGGTGTTGCGGCGCGAGGCCGAGCGCCAGAAGCGGCGCCGACGCGAAATCCACATCCTCACCGACCTCCAGGCCAGCGCCTGGACGTCTCTCCTGAAAAGCAACTTCCTGAAAACCGTCGAGACCAACGCCACGTTCTTCATCACCAACCTGGGTCGGAAAGGCTCCCCGAACGCCTTCATCGAGTCGGTGAGCGCCTCGGGCGGCGGGCCGGACCGCTGCGCCCTGACGGCCAAGGTCCGGGCCGTGGGAGCCGGCGAGCCGGGCAACTACCTCACCCTCAACGTCAACGGCCGCACGGTCGCCCAGGAGACCTTCTCGGTCAGGCCGGGCGCGCCCGCGCAGGTCGAACTCGCCGCCAGGCTCGGCGGGTCGGGAACCTATCGCTGCGAACTCCTCCTCCAGGAAGACGACCTCCCCGCCGACGACCACCACTACTTCACCATCGAGGTCGGCGAGCGGGCCGCGGTCCTCGTCGTGGATGGCGACCCTTCGGCCATCCCGACCCTCTCCGAGACCTTCTTCCTGGCCAACGCGCTCAACCCCGGCGGGATCGTCACGAGCGAAGGGGCGGCAGGCTTCAAGACCGAGGTCATCTCCCCGGCCGAACTGCGGAGCGCCAATCTCGACGACTACCGCACGGTCATCCTCTGCAACGTCCCTCACCTCGATGGCAGCGACCTCGTGCGCCTGGAGAACTACCTTCTCGAGGGCGGGACGGCGCTGATTTTCCTCGGCGACAAGACCGACGCGGCGCACTACAACAGTTGGCGTTTCATGCCGCTGTCGCTGACGCGGGTCGAGGGCGACCCGGGCCGCAAGCGCTCGTTCGGCTTCGCCGAACTGCGGGGCGACCACCCCCTCTTCAAACGAAGACTCGACGTCCGCAGCGCCAGGTTCTTCCTCTGCTACGGCTCGGACCGCGGGACCCTGAAGGACAAGTCGCGCGTGCTGGCCTCGTTCGCCAATGGCCAGCCGGCACTCGTCGAGGGCGAATACGGCAAGGGCAAGGTCCTGCTCTTCACCAGCACCTGCGACCTCGACTGGAACAACTTCCCCCTGCGGCGGGTCTTCCTGCCCTTCGTCCATCAACTGGTGGGGTATCTGAGCGCGCAGGATGTCCGGGTGAACGCCTATCGCCTGGGCGAAGAGGTGAAGTTCCAGGCCACGGCCTCCCATTACACCGCGCGGATAGTCGTCACCGACCCGGACGGTCGCCGGACGCTCCTGCCCCAGCCGCGGCGCGTCGGCGGCTACGCCGAGGCGGTCTTCGCCGACACGAGCGTTCCCGGGCTTTACCAGGTGGACGCTCCTCCCGCCTTCACCAACAGCGGCGGGTTCGGGGTGAACCTGCGGGTCGAGGAGTCGGTGTTGACGATGGCGGACCCCGAGAAATTGAAGGCCGCGGCTCCGCCCGGGCGCATCCGCTTCCTCGAGGGCGCGGCTCGCAAGGTGGTCGAGGAAGTGAAAAAGACCCGCGAGCCGGAAAAAATCTGGCCTTTGCTCTTTCAACTTGCTCTCTTAGTGTTTATCATAGAGTCGCTTTTCGGCAACCTCGTCAGCCGAGCCAAGCGAGCAGAAGGAGCGCGATTCCCGCTCTTCGAGGTCCTCAAGCAGCGGACAGCCGGCGTGGCGCAGTGAGCCGCGCCGTTCGAGACAGCGAACGCCCGCCGGGAGGGAAACGAAAGGAGGTCAGGAGCATGGGCAAGAGGGCAGTGGTGTGTGTGGTCGTGGCTGTGGCGCTGGTGGCACTGGTCGGCTGCGGGAGGCCCGCGAGCGGGTATCTGGCCCAGCGCGGCGCCGACCTGGCCGACTGCTTCGAGGGCAGGGTCGGCTACGGATTCCCGGCATACGTCGGGGTGAAGGCGACCGACTATCTGGTTGCCGGCCTCGGAATGGCCACATCCGAGAAATTCGGCTGGGCCGGCCGCTACCGCAACATCGAGGGCAAGGAAAGGGAAGAAGGGATACCGCTGCTCTTCAACCGCCGCGAGGTGGGTGAGGCCGAGGGTGGCAAGGAGCCTGCCTACACCGAGGAGACGCTCAGCCCGTTCTCGACCATTCGCGAGTTCCACCAGAAGGACGCTCCCAGGCCGCCAGAGGGCGGACGGCTGGCCGAGCAGTTCTGGCTCAGCGCATCGCTGACCGCCGGGCCATCGGTTTCGCTGGGCTTCAACCTGGCCGAGTTCGCCGACTTCCTCGTCGGCCTGACCACTCTGGACCTGCTCGGCGACGACGACTGGCCGCCGCAGGCCGCGCCCAAGGCGGCGAAACAATGAGGCACAGGGCCGCCCCGGCTGCCCTCGCGCTGATCGCGCTGGCGGGTTGCGCGGAGCCGGTCACCAGGCACGTCGCCCGCCCGGCGGCGTCGTTGCAACCCTGGGGGTCTCGGCACAACTGGAGGTCAATCCGGTCGAACTCCTCGACTTCCTCGTGGGTCTGACATCCCTGGACCTTCTCGGGGACGACCCCTGGCAACCGAAGGAGGAAGAGAAGAAGGAATGAGCGCAAGATGGCTCCTCGCCGCCGCGCCGCTGCTGCTGGCGCTGTGTGGGTGTTCGCAAAAGGCGCTCACCTACCTCGAGCGGCGCGGCATGGACCTCGCCGACTGCTTCGACGTGAGCGCCGGGGTGGGGGAGGTGGTGCCGTATGTCAGGCTGAAGGCGAGCGACTACTTCGTGGTCGGCGCGGGCCACGGCGGCACGCTCTTCGCCGTCGGTTGGCACGGCCGCTACACCGCCGCGGGCACCCCCTGCGAGGGCGGGCGCGGGGTGCCGTTCGTGCGTAATCAGGAATGGCGCGGCGCGCCGCCTATGGTCGAGACCAGATGGTTCTGGCGGACCGAGCGTCGCTACGACCCCGACCTCGCCCCATCCCCCGGCACCGCGCTGGCCGAGCGCTTCTGGGTCGGCGGCTGGGTCTCGTGGTTCCTGAGCCTCCGCGCCAACATCAATCCGGTCGAGTTTGCGGATTTCATCGTCGGTTGGTTCGACTGGGACCTGCTGAAGGACGATGCAACGACGCCCGTTGACTGGTCCGAGCGAGCACGGGGTCGCGGCAGGCCGTACCCCGTGCTCTGAGCAACAGCCGCCGGCGTGGCGGCAGGCCGGTGTGCCCGATGCACTGGACGTTTGACTACCCCTGGGGCGCGACGGCGACCTGGTTGGCGGTGGTCGGGGCCGTGATGGTCCTGGCCGCCTCGTTCGCCCTGGTGTGGCGGGAGTTGTTGCCGCTGTCGCCGGGGTCAGTGGCAGTCGTCGCGCTGCGGCTGGCCGCGCTGGCCCTGATCGTCTATCTGCTCATTCAGCCGTCGGTGATCTTCAAGCGGACGCGCGAGGTCAAGCCCCACGTGGCCGTGTTGCTCGACACCTCGGGGAGCATGGACGTGGTGGACAGCGGCCACAGCCGGAAGCGTCTGGCCGAGGCGGTGGAGATGCTTCGGCGGACGCGCCTGCCCGAGCGCCTGGCCGAAAAGTCCCAGCCTCACCTCTTCGAGTTCTCGACCGGCATCTCCCGCCTGAAGCCCGACAAACTGCCCGAACTCAAGGACGCCACGGGCACGGGCACGAGCCTCGGCATCGCGCTCTCGCAGGTGGCCGAGGAGTTCAAGGGCGAGGACCTCGCTGCGGTCATCCTCCTCTCCGACGGCCGCGACAACACGGGCACCGACCCTCTGAAAGCCGCCAGAGAACTCGAGGTGCCCGTTTACACGGTCGGCTTCGGCAGACCGAAACCCAAGGAGGAGAAAGCCAAAGAACGCGACCTGATGATCGTCGAGGTCTCCCACGACCGCCGCGTGGTGGTCGGCCACGCCACCGACCTGACGGTCACCGTCGCTAGCAAGGGCTACGAGGCCCGCACGGTGCCGGTTCGTCTGGAACTCGACGGCGAGGTGGTTGCGACCTCGGCGGTGGCGCTCAGCCCCGACAGGCCCGAGCGCCAGGTGGTCATGAAACTCAAGCCCACCAGCCCGGGACAGTATGTTTACACGGTGCGAATCCCGCCCGATCCGACCGAGCGGGACAAGTCGAACAACGAAAGACCGGTGCCGGTCTTCGTCACGGACCCGGTGTGGCGGATACTCTACGTCGAGGCGCGGCCGCGCTGGGAGTTCAAGTTCCTCAGCCGCGTTCTCGTCGCCTACAAGAACATCGAGTACACCTCGGTGGTCCGCACGGCCCCCGAGAAGGTGGTGATTCAGGGGACGAATCCCGCCGACGCGGCCCGCATCGCCACCATGACGCCCGACCAACTCCGCCGCCTCAAGGCGCTCATCATAGGCGACGTGCCACGCACCTTCTTCACCAACGAGCAACTGGCCACCATCGCCGCGCTCGTCGAACAGGGCGGCTCGGTCCTCCTGTTGGCGGGCAAGAGCAGTTTCGGCCTCCAGGGCTTCGGGGGGACGCCCCTCGAGCGCGTCCTACCCATCCACCTCCGCAAGATCGCCTCCTACATGGAGCGTCGCTTCCGCGTGCGCCTGACCAACGAGGGGAAGGCCCATCCCGCCTTCCAGGGCCTCGAACACGACTGGTCGCGCGCGCCCGAGTTGATCAGCCTCGTCGGCATCGCCGGAGTGAAACCCGGGGCGACCGTCCTGATGGAAACCACCGATGGCGAATCGCTCCCAGTGGTCGTCGTCCATCGCTACGGCCACGGCAAGGCGGGAGTGGTTCTGACCGACTGCACGTGGCGCTGGCGCCTGGGGCTGGCCGATGGGACCATAGACGTTGACCTCCAGACCATCTTCTGGCGGCGACTGGTCACCTGGCTCATGCCCGAGGAGAAGGCCGAGAAGGAGAAGCGCGCGGTCCAACTCGTCGCCGACAAACTCCGCTACGAACTCAACGAACAGGTCACCCTGACCGTCACGGCCACCGACGCCGAGGGCAAGACGGTCGAGAATGCCAAAGTGCTTTGTCGCATCTACGCGCCCGACGGCAAGGTCATCGAGCGCCAGGCCGCCCTGACCAAGGTCGGCGCGGGACAGGGCGCCGACGCCTATGTCGCCACCTTCATGCCCCACACAAACGGCAAGTACCGGGTGGTGGCAACCGCCCGCCAGGACGGCGTGGACCTGGGCCGCGACCAACTCGCACTGGTCGTCGGCGACACCTCAATCGAGAAAAAACTGACCGACCCAGACCGCGATCTTCTCAAAAGGCTTGCAACTCGAACCGGCGGAAGGTATTATGATTCAATGGAGGCTGAGCGGATAACCGACGACCTGACCCTCCAGCCGAAGAAACACACCTGGCGCCAAACCCAGGAAGTCTGGGACCGCTGGTGGGTCTTCCTGATGCTCCTGGGCCTGGTCGCCGCCGAGTGGACGATTCGCAGAATGAGGCAACTGGAATGAGGTCCGAGAGAAGCCGTCGCCTGGTCCCGAGCGCTACCGTTGTTCTGGCCCTGTGGTGGGTGACCGCGCTCGGCGCGGGGAACATGATCGCCAACGGCACCTTCGAGCGCGGCGACCGGTGGCCCGACTACTGGCACGTCCGCCTGACCGACTTCATGCCAAAGAGGATTGACCCCGGCCCCCCGCCGACCTATCACTACATCTGCGCCTGCGGCCACGACTTCGGCGAGGTAAAGCCCTGGTGTGGGCTGATCTGTCCGAAGTGCAGCGGCTTCATAAGCGGCGAGGAGTGTGGCGCGTGGTACGTGAAAAACCACGAGCGGGTCTCGCTGGTCCGAGGCGGGGTGAGTGGCCGCTGCGTCAAGTTCACCCTGCCGAGGAGCGTCGGCAACAATCAGGGCGTCCGCATCATGAGTTACCTCGTGCGGGCAAAGAGGGGCTGGGGCTACGTCCTGTCGTTCTACGTCAAGGCCCGCGGCGCACACCCCAGGGTGTTCGTCGAGGGCTATCGCTTCCAGCGCTCGCCGAAGACCACCGCCAACTGGGAAGGCGACAAGGACCCCTCGGCCCCCAGCGAGCCGATCGAGCGGTGCTTCCGCGCACACGTCAATTGCGACTCGCCGAGGTCGTGGACGAAGTTCACCAAGGACGTCGTCGCCCCGGAGCGCTACCAGTTCGATTTCCTCCTGGTGAAACTCTATGCCTACATGCCCGGTGAGGCGTGGTTCGACAACGTCTCGCTCCGCCCCATGACCACCAGCGAACTGCGCCGGTGGCTCGCGGCGAAGAAACAACCCAAGGACAGCCGCTTCCGCTACAAGCGAAAGATAGATTAGCCCGAGGAGGGCACCCGATGGTCGAGAAAAGCCAAATTGCGGCCGCAGCGGCCCGCGTCCGAAGACGCCTCGAAACCCTCCAGGACCACCAGCGCAGCGTGTGGTTCGCCGAGGGGTTCGGGTTGCTCATCCTGGCCGTCGTGCCGACGCTCGGGGCCATAATGCTCCTCGACAATGCTTTCCATCTCCACTGGGCGCTCCGCACGACCGCCCTCCTGGGGCTGGCGGCAGCCATCGTCCTCCTCGCACGGAGGGCCGCTCGGACCATCCGCCAGCCGCTCTCCCCCGAGGGGATGGCGGTCAAGGTCGAGCAGAAGTTCCCCGACATTGACAACCGCCTGATCAACGCCCTCCTGTTGGCCGAGGAAGACGACGCGGAGGCCTCGGAACTGATCTACAGCGTGGTCGAGGAGGGCGGAAGCGCGGCCACCAAGGTGAATCTCCACGATGCCGTGCCCAAGCGCAGGATGGCCATCGGCCTGGCAGGCTCCGCCCTCGCCTTCCTCCTCATGGGCCTCTACGCCGTCCTCGCTCCCAACCACTTCGGCAACGCGCTCGTCCGATGCCTCTTCCCGTTCGGCGGCATCCAGCCACTGACCAGAACCAAAATCGTGGCCATCGAGCCGAAGGACAAGAATGTCCTCTCGGGCGACAGCGTGGCCATCGCGGTCGAGTTGGCCGGGCGAGTGCCCGAGAGCGCCGAACTCATCCTCACCCCCGAAGGCGACGAAGTCCAGATCGTCGAGATGGAGCGGCAGCGAGGCGAAAAGCCCCGATTCCGTTGCATCCTGCCCGACGTGGCCAGAAGCCTCGACTACCGCGTGGAAGCCGGCGACGCGACCTCCAGAACCTATCGCATCACAGTCCACCACCGCCCGGTGGTCGCCTCGATCAAGCAGAGGCTCACCCCGCCGGCCTACACCGGCCTGCCTCCCACCGAGCGCAAGGGCGGCAACATCCAGGCACTGGCCGGTTCGCAAGTTGACCTCGAGGCCGAGTGTTCGAAGCCGATCCAGAACGCTACCCTGGTCCTCAGCCCGACCGGCTCCGACCAGGAGCGGCAGATCGCCATGAACGTCGCCGGCCAGCGTGTCTCCACCTCGTTCCAGGTCCTCGAGCCTGCGACCTACCACATCGAGTTGACCGACACGAGCGGCTTCGCCAACAAGCCGGTCGAACGCGACATCGAGATTCTCACCGACGAGCCGCCCGAACTGGTCCTCGAGGCCCCGCCGACCACCGTGGTCGTGGCGCCGGAGGGCAGCGTGCCGTTCAAGTTCGTGGCCACCGACGGCTTCGGGGTCCAGGGCGCCAGTATCGTCCGGATCGCCAAAGGCGAGGACGGCAAACCGACCGAAACCCCCATCGAGACCTGGGAGACCGACTCGAAGACCCAGAAGGTCCTCGAGGTCACCCACAATCTTCCCGTCTCGGCCATCGGGGTCGAGGCGGGCAAGTCGGCCACCCTCCAGGTCGTCGCGCGCGACTGGAACGACGTGACGGGCCCGGGCGAGGCGCGCTCGGCCAAGATCGTCGTCACCATCCTCTCCCCGAAAGAGGCGCTCGAGGACAAGCGCCAGAAGATGAAACTCGCCGCCCTGCGCCTCGGCCAGATCATCGAAAAGCAACGCCGCAACATCACCATCGGCACACGCCTTCGAGCCGACGAAATCCGAAAGGCCGGCACCATCGCCAGCCCCGACGGGGCCGAAACCCTCCAGACCTCGATCAAACTCCAGGAGGAAATCAGGACCGACAGCGGGAAACTCCTGGAGTTGATGGACAGGTCGCTGCCCATGCGCGGGGTCGTCGAACTCCTCTACGGCGACGAGATGGTCACCGCGGTGAAGCAACTGCGCGATGTCGCCACCGCGGCCAAACCCGCCGATGCCCTCGCCGTGGCGCTCCAGACCGAGAAGATCATCCTCGCGCGGCTCACGGGCCGCAGCGACGAACTCAAGCGGCTGGTCGAGAACGCCGCCCTCCGCGACCTCTTCGCCGCACTCGACGAACTGATCCGCGAGGAGAAGAAAATCCGCGCGGCGACCGAGGAGGCTGCCAAGGCCGCCTCGGGCGGCAGCAAAGCCCTCGCCGACCGACAGGACAAACTCGCCGCCAAGGTCGTCCTCTTCAAAGAACTCCTCGAGGAACACACTCGCACCGTTGCCCAGTCCGACCCTCAGCAGGCCAAGCGCTTCGAGCAAGCCGGCTCGATGCTCCAGAGCCGCCAGGTGCGACAGAACATGCTCGTCAGCGCGGCGAAACTCGAGAAGGGCCAGTTCTCCCCCGCAATGCCCATCCAGGACAAGATCATCGCCGACCTGAAGGCCATCGCCGACTTCCTCCGCGAACCGATCCTCGCCGCCGCCTCCAAGAAACTCCAAGACCTCAAGAACCTCGTCGAAGAAGCCAAGGAGAAGACCGAACGCCTCAAGAAACTCCAGGCCGCCATCAAGGAGATCAGCGAGGAACTCGAACGCTCGAAGGACTACCGCGGCGAGGAAGACAAGGAACTGGCCAAGAAGGCAGTCGAACTCGAGGGCATCGAACAGAAAATCCAGGATGCCGTCGAGCAGATCGCAAAAGACCTTGCCCTCTTCCCCGACGTTCCCACCTGCAACGAACTCGTCCAGGAGATGCGCGAGGTCTTCGAGGATGTCGAGCAGAAGCCAGGCAGCGAGAACGCCAAACCAACCGAGATCGCCGTGGACCGCGACGAGGGAATGCTCCAGGCCCTCGACAAGATCGAAGAACGCCTCGCCGACATGGAAATGTGGCTCATGGACAAGCCGGACAACATTCGCTGGAAACAGGAGGCCTGGGACAAGAACGAAATGCCCGAAATCCCACTCGTGGACCTGCCCGAGGAACTCGAGGACCTCGTCGGCGACCTCGTGGACAAGGCCGAAGAGGTTGACGAACAGGCCCAGGACTCCTCCAGCAACGCCTCCACGGCCGACCTCCCCGCCGGCTGGGACGTGGCCGACGGCCCCATCAACAACTGGAGCGCAAAGGGCAAGAGCGGCAACGAACGGCCCAACGCCAACGAGATGGCCGGGCGCTCCGGCTCAGGGCGCGAGGGCAATTCCAACGGCGAACTGGTCGAAGGAAAAGCCAAGGACCTCGAGGGGCGCGAGACCAAAACCAGGAGAACCCACGACCCATTCGGCGAGGGAATAATCGAGGAGGAAAACCCCAAGTCACAGGCCAAGGCCACCGGCGGCGGCAAGCAATCGGGCGCCGGCGGCGAGGGCGGAATGCGCGGAACGGCCCCACCGCGCAACGAACTCGCCATGCGCGACCTCGAGCGCCGAAACCGCGAACTGAAGCGAAACACCGAATCGGTTTACTCCAAGGCCTCGCTCCTCTACCTGCCCACCGGGGAGCTCGACAAGGCCCTCCTCCTGATGCGCAAGGCCGAGGAGCACCTGAAGGCCGGCGACCTGGCCGCCTTCAGCGAGACCCAGCGCCGAATCGTCCACGCGCTACGCAACACCAAGGCCCAACTGGCCGGCCAGCCGACCGTGGGCCTCGACCCGAGGCACCGCCTGCCGATGGACATCCGCGAGGAGTTGCTCGACGCCCGCGACGAACCGATCCCGCCGGAGTTCGAAGACCTCGTGGCCGAGTACTACAAGGCGATCGCCAACGGCGCCGCCAGATGATGCCTCGACGCCCGCGTGTGTGATGAGAAGAAAACTCCCTAGCCCAACCGCCCTCGCCCCGGTCCGAGGGCCGCTGGCTCTGCTAGCCCTCCTGGCGGCACACTCTCAGGCCGCCTGGCTCGCGCCCCGCGAATACCGGAGGCCCCTCTCGGCAGTTCCCAATGCCCACACCGTGGTCGTCAAGTTCAACGATGGCGCGCATCTGACTTCCTCCGGCGTCCTCGTCGTGGACTCCCGGGGTAACGTCCTCCCCTCGGCAGTCCTCTTCTCGCGACGCGGCGAGGTCACCTGGGTGGCCTTCAATGGGGCCGCGGCGAAAGGACAGGTCGCTCTCTACTACGGCCCGTCGGTCCAACTCCCGGGCGCCCAGTTGCGGCGTGTCCCGGCCGGGGGGTGGCAGCCGAGGCTGAGCCTGTTCCTTTTCACCATGCCCGCCCCGCCAGGCGCTCTCCAGAGCCACAAGCCCATCGCGGCGGCCTTCCGCGAGCGCCGTTTCTTCGGCCTCGGACCGGTTGACAAGGTCTTCCACGGCTTCAACCCCTTCGGGCCGGATGACAACTACGCCTCCTACTACCTGGGCTACCTCGTCATCCGAAAGTCGGGGAAATATCGCATCTTCACCTCCTCGGACGAGGCCTCGTTCGTCTTCCTCGACGGCAAGCCGCTTTGCTCCTGGCCCGGCTCCCACCAGGCACACGCCGGTCGGCGGGGGAAGTTCGGCGCCGACGTCCATCTGACGCGCGGCGAACACAAACTCGAGTACTACCACGTCGAGACCACAGGGGAGCAGTGCGCCGCCCTCGGTTGGACGCCGCCCGGCGAGAAGGGCTACCGCATCGTTCCCGCGTCGGCCTTCCTGCACGTTCCCGTGGCGAGGGCCGGAGCGCCCGAACGCTTCGGCGGCCGTCCCCTCGCCGCCTTCCAGTGGAGTCAGGACGACCAGGTGCTCCACGAGAACTACCAGTTCACCCGCATCAGTTTCGCCAGCCAGTGTCGGAATCTTCCGAAGGGAGCGAAGTTTGTCTGGGATTTCGGCGACCGCTTGTCTGCCAGGGTCCCCGAGCCCGAACACGTCTATCTGGGAGCCGGCCCCTTCCCGTGCACGCTGAAGGTCCTCGACGAGAAGGGCAAGCTCCTCGACCACTTCTCGGCCGTCATCCGGCCCGACGAGGCCATCAAGAACTTCACCATAAACGACCGCCACATCGTCCACCGATACGTCCAGGCCATCTGCAAGACCGACTGCTCGCGGCTTCCTCCGTCCACCCTCGACGCTCTCTGGGAACTTGTCGAGACCGAGGAGGACCCTGCTCTCGTGTTGCCTTTCGCCGAGACCTATGTCGAGCGCCTGGGTTTGAAGGGCAAGGGCTGGCACGCTGGCGACTACCTCGCACTCGCCTATTCGGTCAAGAACCCCGAGGCCGCGGTCAAGCTCTACACCCGCCTGGCCGCCTCCGCCCCCACCAAACTCGACGCCGCCCGGGCGCAACTCGAGCGCATCGAACTCATCCTCCACAAGCTCGATAACCCGGAACTCGCCATGAAGGTCGCCCGGGCCGTCAGAGCGTCGCGCGGCGGCCTCGAGGCCAGGGTGGCGGCGGTGAAGATAGGCGACATCCACCGCGCCCAGGGGGACTTCGAGAAGGCCGAAAAAGCCTACCGCCAAGCCCAGGACATCACCTACGCAAAAATGGACCCTCGCGTGATCGCCGTCCGACAAGGTGGATATCTCGAGACCGTCAACTCGTTCCTCGAACACGGCTATCTGCGAGCCGCCCGAGAGGCCCTCGTGATGTGGGAGATCGAACACCCGATCGGGAAACTCAGCGGCGACCTGATCCTGATGACCGCGCGCTACTTCGACAAACTCGGCGAGCCCCGCCGCGCACTCGCCGAACTCGAGACCCTCACCAAACTCAACCCCCTCACCCCGTACCTGCCCGAGGTCGAATTGCTAAAAGCCCGCGCTTATCGCAAAATGGGCAACGAGGCCAAGGCTCGCGAACT
Organism: uncultured Planctomycetota bacterium; assembly: GCA_964470215.1. Taxonomy (GTDB): domain Bacteria; phylum Planctomycetota; class PUPC01; order DSUN01; family DSUN01; genus CAYYCI01. Next base: position 3,802 of record CAYYCI010000003.1, on the reverse strand, counting down.
CTACCAGAAGGTCATGGACGAGTATCCCAGGAGCCGCGCGGCCCGGGTGGCCAGGGACGAATTCCGATGAAGCCCAGGGAGAAAAGCCCGTGAGCAAGAGGCTCTGTCTGCTGACCATCGCGGTCCTCGCGCCGGTCGCCCTCGGCGAGAAGTTCCACGACATCCCGCCGGGGGGCCCCGGCGGAATCTGCCTGGCGGTCAAGCCCGTAAAGGGCCTCGAGAAGGCCATCGTCGTCGAGCCCACCGAATACAAGGCATACCTCGCCACCATCAACCCCGCCGAGGGAACGGTCTCGATCACGGGCCTGCCGCCGGGGAAATACGACATCATTCTGAAGTACGCCGAGACCGTTTACGAGGGCCTCACCCTCGACGTTCCAGGGGGCTACGAACGGCTGTCGGCCCAGGCACGCGAGGGGATCGAACACCGCACGTGGATCAGCGAGGACTACTTCAACGAGAAACAAATCGTGCGAATGGGCGGCAACGACCGCTGCGTCAAGGCGCTGATAGAGCAAATCCGCGACCTGAAGACCTTCGAGCCTTCAGGTCGGGTGATGAAGGGGATGATGATCCGACGCTTCGACCTGTGTGAACTCCGCCACACCGGCGAGATCTGGCAGGTCAAGATGAACCGCCACCTTTTCCGCGAGGAGCGCAAGATCGGCTCCCCGGGCACCAGGCTCAAGTTCTTCTACGTCCCCGCCCTCGGTGGGATTCGTGTCGCCGACGAGGTCGTAACGCCCCCGCCATTCGATGCCTCGCGGGTCCAGCGAAAACCGTATCGCTACTTCTACCGCGCACACCACCGCGCGGGAGCAAGACGCTAGGAAGCCCCGATGCCGCTCCTGAGAATCCGAACCCCCGCAGGCAAGGAAGCCATCTACCGCCTGCCGAACCGCGAGATTCGCATAGGGCGAAGCCCCGCCTGCCACATCCGCCTCCAGAACGACCGCGTCTCGCGCAACCACGCCGCCATCGAGCCGACCCCCGAGGGCTTCGTTATAACCGACCTGGACAGCGGCAACGGCACCTTCGTCAACGGCAACCGCATCCAGCGCAAACTCCTCGAACCAGGCGACCAGATAACCATCTGCGACGTCCTCCTGCGCTTCGAGTCCGACGAGGCCGCAGCGCCTCCGCCTCCCGCGGCCACTGAGGAAGGCATTGACGCCGCGATGGTCGCGCGCATGAAGCAAGCCTACGCCGCCATCAAGGCCGAGGTCGGTAAGGTCATCGTCGGACAACACCAGGTCATCGAGCAGGTCCTGACGGCCATGCTCGCGCGCGGCCACTGCCTGATGGTCGGGGTGCCCGGCCTGGCGAAGACCCTCATCGTCCGCACCATCGCGCAAATCCTCGACCTCGACTTCAAGCGCGTCCAATTCACCCCGGACCTCATGCCCAGCGACATCACCGGGACCGACATCCTCGAGGTTGACGAGGCCACGGGGAGCAAGAACTTCCGCTTCATCCGAGGACCGATCTTCACCAACATCCTCCTCGCCGATGAGATCAACCGCACCCCGCCGAAAACCCAGGCCGCTCTCCTGGAGGCCATGCAGGAATACTCGGTCACCGCCGCAGGCTACACCTACGACCTCCCACAGCCATTCTTCGTCCTCGCGACCCAGAACCCCCTCGAGCAAGAAGGCACCTATCCCCTGCCCGAAGCCCAACTCGACCGCTTCATGTTCAACATCCTCGTGGACTACCCCAGCGAGGCCGAGGAGGAGGTGATAGTCAAGCGGACGACCTACCGCGAACTGCCCCAGCCGAACAAGATACTCGGCGCCGAGGACATTCTGGCCCTCCAGCGAATCGTCTGGCGGGTCCAGGTGCCCGACCACGTCGTCCGCTACGCCACGGCGCTCGTGCGGGCCTCGCGCCCGGGCGGGAGCGCCCCGGACTTCGTCAACGAACGAGTGCAGTGTGGCGCGGGTCCAAGAGCGTGCCAGTACCTCATCCTCGGCGCCAAGGCTCGCGCCATCCTCGACGGCCGACTTGAGCCCACCATCGAGGATGTCAAGGCCTGCGCCGTGCCGGTCATGCGCCACCGTGTCTTCGTCAACTTCAACGCCCTTTCCGAAGGCATCAGCCCGACCGACATAGTGCGCGAACTCGTCAAGGCGGTCCCGCCACCAGCCGAGCGCAAGCCCATCGAGCGAAACTACCAGCCTCAGGCCCCATCGCTGATGAAGGAAATGGGCCTTTCGCCCGACCTGCCCACGGAAGGGAAACTCACCCTCGAGACCATCCGCCGCATGCGCATCGCCACCGCCAGAATCCGCGACGAGGTCCAGAAGGTCATCATCGGCCAGACCGAGGTCCTCGACCAGATACTGATGGCCATGATCTCGCGGGGCCATTGCCTGATGGTCGGGGTGCCCGGCCTGGCCAAGACCCTCATGGTCCGAACCATCGCCAGCGTCCTCGACCTCGACTTCAAGCGCGTCCAGTTCACCCCCGACCTGATGCCCAGCGACATCACGGGAACCGACATCCTCGAGGAGGACGAGGCCACGGGCGAAAAGTCCTTCCGATTCATCCCAGGCCCAATCTTCACCAACATCCTCCTCGCCGACGAGATCAATCGCACCCCCCCCAAGACCCAGGCCGCGCTCCTCGAGGCCATGCAGGAATACTCCGTCACCGCCTCGGGGAAGACTTATCCCCTCGACCTGCCCTTCTTCGTCCTCGCAACCCAAAACCCCCTCGAACAAGAAGGCACCTACCCCCTCCCCGAGGCACAACTCGACCGCTTCATGTTCAACATCTGGGTGGATTATCCCGACGGCGAAAGCGAGAACATCATCGTCAAGGAAACCACCCAGGTGAAGAAGGAAGAGCCCCGCAAAGTCATCGGCAAGGAACAAATCCTCGCACTCCAACACATCGTCCGCCGGATCCCCGTCTCGGACCACGTTGTCAAGTATGCCACCCGGCTGGTGCGGGCGACCAGGCCCGAGACCCCCGGCGCGCCCGACTTCATTCGCGACTGGGTCTATTGCGGCGCCGGCCCCCGCGCTTGTCAGTATCTGATCCTGGGCGCGAAGGCCCGCGCCGTGCTCGACGGAACGGCCAACGTCTCCTGCCGCGACGTCCGCGCAGCCGCACTGCCGGTCCTCCGCCACAGGATGTTCACCAACTTCAACGCCGACAGCGAGGGCGTCACAACCGTCGAGATCATCAACCGCCTCATCGAGGCCGTCCCGGAGCCGGGCGAGAAGGACTACGCGCCCCCCAGGGCGCGCCCGGCCGCGCGCCCGAAGCCAGAAGCGGCCATGGCACTCACGCGCGAGCCGCGCCCCGAAGCCGCCGCCGGGGAGCGCATCGAGCCCGCGCCGAAAGCCGCGGCCAAACTCGACAAGACCAAGACCGCCGGCCAGGGACTCCCCGAGGGCGAGGTTCTCGAAGGGGAACTGCTCCCCGAGGGCGAGATCGTCGAGAAACCCCCGCCCCCACCGAACGAGCCACCCCCACCACCTCCTGAGCGCACTTGACCCACTCGGACAACCAGGCCGCCACCGCCCCGAAGGCTCCAATCATCGCGACTTCCACCCCTCGCCGCAGCCTACCTTCACCCGGTCCACAAAGCCCATTCGTGAAACGGGACTCGCCTCCGCCGCACGGGACAGAAACTGCGGTGTGAGCGGTGCAAGCGGTAGGGTAACAGTTCAGTTGTGGCGGGATGGTGGGGCGGCAGGCGGTAACAGCTATTCGCGGCGTATTGGCGGGGCGTCTCGGCCCGCGATGCGAGGAAATCGCAAGCGCCAAATTCCAAATCACAAACAAGCACCAA
>CAYYCI010000002.1:22166-28316 GCA_964470215.1 uncultured Planctomycetota bacterium | reverse complement strand
GACGGCCGCCACGATCGCCCTCGAGGACCAGGCGGCCGACGACCCGGGCCTCATTGCTGCGGGGCGCACTTCCTCGCCCGGAGACAACACCAACGCGCTGCGCCTGGCCGGGCTGGCGGACGAGCATGTCGAAGACCTGGGAGAGGTGTCGCTGAGCACCTATTACAGCCAACTGCTCGGCGGGGTAGGGACGGATACCCAACTGGCCCAGCGCGCCGAGGAGAGCAACCGGTTGATGCGCGAGGCCGTCGAGGCGCAGCGCGAGGCCATCTCGGGGGTCAGCCCCGACGAGGAGGCCATCCGCCTGATGCAGTTCCAGCAACTCTACATGTTCGCCGCGCGGTACCTGCGGACGATCGAGGAGTTGACCGGGTTGTTGATGGCGATCTGATTGGAGCGGTAGCGATGAACTTCAGGGTTTCGGCTACGGCGCTCGCTCGCGCTGCACTGGCCAGTCTGACCCGGGCACAGAATGAGATAGGGCTGGCCCGGGAGCAGGTGGCGACGGGCCGGCGCCTCAACCGGCCGAGCGACGCGCCGCTCGACGCAGCCCACGCCAGCCGGCTGAGAACATACAAGGCTCAACTCGGCCAGTACCTGCGCAACCTCGACGAGGCCGAGGGGAGGCTTCGATTCGCCTCCTCGGCGGTCCAGGAGTTATCCGACATTTTCATCGAGGCCCGCCAGATCGCGTTGCGCGGCGCCGACTCGGCCACCGACCAATCCGAGCGACTCACCCTGGCCACCGCGGTGAACCAACTCCTCGAGGGGCTCATCCAGCGCGCCAACACGTCCTGGGCCGGGCGCTACATATTCGCCGGCACGGCCGACGACGCGGCGCCCTTCGAGGGGCGCATCGGCGAGAGCGGCCACATCGACTCGGTCCTCTACCACGGCAACGAAGGGCGTGTCGAGCTCGAGGTCGGGCCCCAGATGCGCGTCCAGGTCAACGAGCCTGGAACCGCGGTCTTCACGGCCACCGCCACTCAGCCGAGCCTTTTCGACGTGTTGATCGAGCTGCGCGACCTGCTCTCGAATACCGAGGGGCTGAGCGAGAGCGACCAGTGCCGGGCACTCTCGAACCACGTTGGCGCGCTCAAGGAGGCTCACGAGCGGGTGGTGGACGCGGCCTCGCGCCTCGGCTGGCGTGCGCGGCAGGTCGAGTATACCCGGACGACGGTCGAGAATCTCGAGCTGACCACGACCGAGCGCCTTTCGGCGCTCGAGGACGCCGACTACGCCTCGGCAGCCTTGAAGATAAACGCTCAACAGGTGGCCCTGGAGGCCGCGCTGACCGTCTCGGCGCGGCTGATGAAGAACAACTTGTTGGAGTATCTGTGATGGGTCTTCCGGAGGAAGAGGGCGCTCGCGCCGGCCCCGCACAAGGTGGGGCGCAGCCACCGGCGGAGGTCACGGTGCCTGTGCGCAGTTGCCGGTTCGGCGACCTCGCCGTCCCGGCCGAGCGCGTCGTGCGCTTCATCCGCCCGGTGGTCGGTTTCCCGGACCTCGAGCACTACGCGGTCATCGAGGAGGCCGAGAGCGCGCCGGTGATGTGGCTCCAGGCGCTGGGCGCGCCGGACGTGCTGCTGCCGGTCGTGGACGCCTGCCTTGTGACCGGTAACTACTCGGTGGAGTTGAGCGACGAGGAGGCCCGGGAACTGGGCTTGCGGCGAGCCGAGGACGCGCGGCTCCTTTTGGTGATGACCCTCGACGCGGACCCGGCGCGGATAACGGTCAACCTTCGGGCGCCGATCGTCTGGAACACTCGCGGCGCGGCGGCCATGCAACTCGTGCTCCAGGACTCTTCTCTGTCGGTCCGGCATCCTGTGCGGCCCCGGAGGGGTGAGGGCCGGCAGGAGGAGGTGGATCGTGCTAGTGCTGACACGCCGTAAGGGCGAGTCGCTTGTCCTCGGTGCTGATGTTGAGATAACGGTCCTGGAGGTGTCGCGCCACCAGGTGAAACTGGGGGTCCAGGCACCGCGCTCGGTGTCGGTGTATCGCAAGGAGATTTACGAGAAGGTGCGGGATGCGAACCGCGCAGCGGCCTCCTCGTCCGACAGGCAGGTCTCGGGGCTGGACGAGTTGTTCGGCCCGTAGGTCAGGCGCTACTGGAAGTCGTAATCCTGCGCCTCTTCCCAGGTGTTGATACACCGGGTGCCGCGCCGGCTCTGGAGAATGATGTAGGCCAGGTCGGCGGGAACATCCACCAGGCTCACCTGCCCGCTGGTCCTGTGGCGGGCGATTGTTATCTCCCCCCTGCGGATTCGTTCCATGATGGTGCGCAGTTCCTCCTGCGCGACGGCCTGCTGCGCGCGCTGAGCGGTGGTGGTGAAATCCGGCGGGGGGCTGTAGTCCTGGGAGAGCGCGCGGCGCAGGTAGGCGGCAGGGTTGCGCACCTTGCCTCGCTCGTGGTTGTAGCGCGTGATCTCGATCTTCTCCTGGATGTAGTCGGGGGGGTACTTGTCGGCCAGTTCCTTTGCGAGGGCGTCGGTGAAGAATTGGCGGAGAGAGTCGACAACAGCGGGCTTTGGTCCGTGGTCAATGTTGATGTGGACGTCGCCGTGGATGGTCGTGGTTGTTGTTGGTTCTTTTGCTTTAGTTCGTTGTTTCTTGTTTGTGCCCTTCTGGGGTGGTAGGTTGTCTTGTGAGGGGGCAAGGCTCGGGTGGCCGAGGGGTGAAGCCTTGCCCCGCGAGGGGGGCGCCCCTTGCCCCACTGCGGGGGTAGCCTTGCCCCGTGGTGGGACAAGGCTTATCTGGCAGCCGTCGTACTCGAAGATGAACTCATAGACGTTCGGTCGGTTGCCATCCTTGTGTTTTCCCGACCACACTCTGATGAGGCCATTTTCCTGAAGGCTTCGGATGGCGGAGGCGATGCCGCTGTTGCCCAGTCCGCTGAGTTCCTTGAGGCGCCGCAGGGAGGGCCAGACGGGGCTGAAGTTCTTGTCGGTGTGGATGGCGAGGACGGGGTAGAGGGTGCGCGCGGAGGGGGTGAGTTTTCGCCAGGTGCCCGAGAGCACGAGGTCCTGGAAGAACTTGAAGAAGGCGTTGTTCGGCATGGGGCCGTGGTCCTGGTCTCGGGGCGTCAGCGGGCGGCGGCGTGGGCGCGAGGTCGCGCGCGTCGTCGCGACAGCGGCGGCGGCTCGAAGCGCTGATTGGCATAGGCACGCAGACGCTCGATGTCCTCGGGTTCGAAGACGCGGTAGCCGTTGCGGTCGCGCGCGACGTCGCGGACCTTGGCCTGACGGAACCATCGCTTCAGCGTCGCGGGTGAGACGCCGATCTCCCGGGCTGCTTCTCCGATGAAGAGGGCCATTGTTCCTCCACCAGGTTCTGGGCGCCGGCGCGGCGCGTATCCCACATTTTGTGTTGCGCCAGGTTGACATAGGTTATACCGGGTCGGGTCGAGAAGTCAAGGCGTTTTCCGGAATTTTTTCGCGTCGCATCTTAGGTTCGTTGACCTTGTGCGGAAGCCTTTGCGCAGGCGTGGCTTGTGGAGAGGGCCCGGGACAGAAGTTTTTTCGCTGGCCGGCGCGGAGCAAAAAGTGCCACCAGATGTGGTGCGAGGACGTTTGCGCGCGCTTCTAGATGTGGTGGTGCGCCGACGGCAGCGTGGGCATGGCCGGGAGGAGGGGGAAGAATCGGTTTTTCCCACGCTAAACCGGGCGCGCAGGCTGCCGATACTGGCACTGGCGGGGCGAGGTGTCCCGCGCGGGTTGGCTCTGTCGGCTCGCTCGTGTTGGAAACGGGTTTAGGCGAGGAGGTGATGCCAGTGGCGTGAGAGGCCGATTCGGGTCTCTTCTGGCGAGAGAAGGCCCGGTGTTTCGGTCGTGGTAGTTCCTTGCAAGGGGAGGGGAACGCGTGTGTGGCCTGAGTAGGGAAACTCGGGCCCGGGATGCCAAGGAGGACAAACGGAAATGGGACTTCGCATCAACACAAACGTGGCCGCCCTGATTGGCCAGCGCAACATCACCCGCACCGACCGCGCGCTGTCGAAGTCGCTCGAGCGTCTGTCGTCTGGCTTGCGGATCAACCATGCGGCCGACGACCCGGCTGGCCTGGCCATCGCCGAGCGTCAGCGGGCTCAGATCGCTGGTCTGAATCAGGCGGTCGAGAACGCCGAGCGTGCGACCTCGCTGGTCCAAACAGCCGAGGCAGCGCTCGACGAGGTCAACAACATCCTGATCCACATGCGCGAGTTGGTTGTCGACTCTGCCAACCTGGGCGTCAACGACGCCAACGCCCTCGCGGCGAACCAGGCAGAGATAGACAACGCTCTCGACACCCTGGACCGCATCGCGCGCGACACCGCATTCGGCACGAAGAAGTTGCTGGACGGTTCGACGGCCAACACCGTGCTCTTCGCCGACGGCACCAACAGCACCATCTACGCCTCGTTCGGCACCAGCACGCTCGCCACGGGAACCTACCGGCTGCGTCTCTACGACGTGACCGACGCCGGCTGGACGCCCGAGAGCACGGCCTCGCTGACCGCCACCGGCTTCACCAACAACCTCTCGACCGACGAGCAGGACGTCCAGGGAATCGAGGCGGGCTCCCACGTCGTCCGCGTCACCCAGGCCTCGACGGCCAGCTCGATCTCGGGCGACGTGACGCTGAAGGACGTCAGCGCCGCCAACGAGGAGTTCCGCCTGCGCGTCCACGACGCCGACGGGGACGATGTCACCTCGGCCGACCTCGTGCTCGACACCGACTACAGCGGCGACGCCGATCTGACCAACCTGGTCGACGACATCAACGCGGCCATCGCCGCCGACGCCAACATCGCCGACAAGGTCGAGGCCTACGCTGTGGACAGCGACACCATCGGCTTCCGGACCACTTCCGAGGGTAGCGCCAGTTACGTCGAGATTCTCGACCCCAACGACGGCACGTCCGCGCTCGGCTCTATCCTCAGCGGCCTGAGCGACGGCGACGACAGCGTCAACGACGGCACCCAGGGCACCGACGCGATCGTCTACCTCGACGATTACGCCAACACGGTGACCTACATCGAGGGCGACAGTAACGAGACCGCTACCGCGGTGACCCTGACCGACGCCGCGACCGGTGGTGGGTCGCTGAAGATCGAGGCCGGCACCAGCGGTCTGGACGTCGGCAACTTCATCATCACTGTCTCTGCCGCGCACGGCTCGGCCAAACTGCACACGGGGGCAAGTTCCTCGAGCAATTCCGGCGCGGCAGTGAGCTGGACGGCCGAGGAAGCGTTCACCATCCTCGACGAGAACGGCAAGAGCCTGCGCGTGACCATCGGCAACAACATCAAGCTCGATGGCGACGGCGCCGGCACCGCCTACGAGGACCTGACCGTCGAGGACAACTCGCTGGTCTTCCAGGTCGGCGGCGACCGCGACCAGACGGTCTCGCTGAGCCTCCTGGACGTGGCCAGCACCGAGTTGGCCAAGAGCGTCTCGAACACGAGCGGATTCACCAGCCTCGCCGATATCCAGGTCGGCACCGCGCAGCAGTGCTCCGACGCCCTGCTGCTCATTGACCAGGCCATCGACGAGGTCACGGACATCCGCGCCGAGATGGGCTCCTTCCAGGCCAACACCCTCGAGAGCCAGCTCAACAACCTGCGGGTCGCTGCTGAGAACCTGACCGCCGCAAGGTCGAGCATCGTGGACGCCGACTTCGCGGCAGAGGTCAGCGAGTTCACCAAGCAGCAAATCCTCCTCCAGACCGGCATGTCCACCCTCTCCTCTGCCGGCTCCATCCCGCAGCTGGTCCTCAGCCTCTTCCGCTAATCGGAAGACGGACCGAGTTGGCCGGTCGCGAGGCGACCATCCCGCCCCTGGGGCGCCCACCCGGGCGCCCCGGGGGCGCGGCTTTTCTTCTACCGAAAGACCCCGGGGACCGATGACCCGAGCCGGCACGCTTTTTGCACATCTTGCCTTCGGCGGCCCCGGAAGGCCGTTTCGCGGGAACGTTAGCGCCAGGGCGCGGGAAATTCGTTCCCGACCCCTAGCCACATGCCCAGGAGGCCACCATGGGTGGCGAGCTCTCGATTGACGGCCTGATATCCGGCTTCAACACCACCCAGATAGTGGATGCGATCATGGCCGCCGAGCGGCGGCCGATAGCCCTCCTCCAGGACCGCCAGGAGCAGGCCAACGCCGAACTGGCCGCCAT
>CAYYCI010000002.1:0-22066 GCA_964470215.1 uncultured Planctomycetota bacterium | reverse complement strand
CGATAGCCCTCCTCCAGGACCGCCAGGAGCAGGCCAACGCCGAACTGGCCGCCATTCGCGCCCTGAACACCCAACTCCTCGCCCTTCAGAGCGCGGCCCAGGCCCTCACCAGGCCGCTGGCTTTCCAGGGAAAGACCGTCTCGGTCAGCGACACCGACATCCTGAGCGCCACTGCGGGCTCGAGCGCCGCGACCGGCACCTATCGCCTCACCGTCAACTCTCTGGCCCGCGCCCATCAACTGGCCTCTCAGGGCTTCGCCGACACCGACACGACGACCGTGGGCACAGGCGAGATCCAGATCCAGGTCGGCGACGGCGATACGACAACCATCGAGATCACCACCGCCAACAACACCCTGGCCGGCGTCCGCGACGCGATCAACGCCGCCGACGCCGGGGTGACCGCCACGATCATCAACGACGGCTCCGAGGCCTACCCCTATCGCCTCGTCCTCACGGCCGACGACACTGGCGCCGAAAACACCATCACCATCACGTCCACCCTCAGCGGAGGGACCGCCCCGGTCTTCGACTCCAACTCCATCAGCGCCGTCGTCGCCGACGACGGCAACACCTACTCCGGCACCGCCACATCCAGCGGCACCTACACCGGCACCACCAACAGGAGTTACCTCGTCCAGATCGTCCAGGGCGGGGCGATCGGCGAGGCCACCTACCGCATCAGCGAGGATGGGGGACAGACCTGGGGCTCCACCCAGACCCTCGCCGCCACCATAGACGTCTACGACGACGTCCACGGCTCCGACCTCGGGGTGGACGTCTCCTTCACGTCCGGCACCTTTGGCGCCGGCGACACCTTCTACGTGGACGCCTACGTCCCCACGCTCCAGGAGGCCTCCGACGCCGAGATAGTCGTCGGATCGGGCAGCGGCCAGATCGTCGTCACCAGCGCCTCGAACACCGTCGAGAACGTCGTCCCCGGAGTGACGCTCAACCTCCTGAAGGCCGACAGCGACAGCCCGGTCGAAATCACCGTCGCCAACGACACCTCCACCATACGCACCAACATCGAGACTTTCGTGAATCGCTATAACGACGTCGTGAGTTTCATCCGCCAGCAGACCCGCTACGACGCCGAGACCGAGACCGCCGGGGTGCTCCTGGGCAACAGCGCGGTGCTCAAGGTCCAGGAGGACCTCCGCTCCGCTCTCTTCGGCACTGTCCCGGGCCTCGATGGCACCTACGACGGGCTCTACTCCGTGGGCATCTCCGTCTCCGCCACCGGAACGCTCTCCATCGACTCCGACCAACTCGACGAAGCACTCAGCGAGAACCTCGACGCCGTCGCGCGACTCTTCCAGGCCTCCGGCGACTCCACACAAAGCGGCATAACCTTCCTGACCGCCTCGAGCGACACCCGACCCTCCGCCGCAGGATACCGGGTCGTTGTCACCCAGGCCGCCACCAAAGCGACCCTCACCGGCGCCAGCATCACCGACCCCGCCGTCAGCGGCCTGACCATTGACAGCACAAACGACACCGTGGAGTTCGTCATCAACGGCGTTTCGACCGGCCCGCTGACCCTCACCCACAAGACCTACACCTCGGGGACGGAACTGGCGAACGAGATCGCGGCGAAGATCGCCGCCTCGGAGAGTTCGGTTTCCCCGGTCGAGGTGGTCTTCGTGGACGAGGGGGCAACGGGCTACCTCGAGGTCCGCAGCGTGGCCTACGGCTCGAGCCAGACCCTGCGCGTCGGCGACGCCACCTCATCCGGCGCACGCGACGCCCTCGGCCTCGAGGACCCCACGGCCACCGACGGCCAGGACGTCGCAGGCACCATTGACGGCTACGAGGCCGAAGGCTCCGGCCAGATTCTCCGCGCCACCAACGAAAACAGCCCCGCACAGGGCCTTCAACTACAAGTTACCCTCGACACCGACGACATCGGCGACGGGGTCAGCGCACTCGTCACAGTCGTCAAGGGCGTGGCGAAACAGGCACAGGACCTTCTCCAGTACCTCACCGACCCCGCCGACGGCTACCTGAAGAACCGCGAGGACCGCTACACAGCGAGGGTCGAGTCCTATCAAGACCGGATCGACCGCTGGGAGGAAATCCTGGCCGTCCGCCGCCAGCGCCTCCTCGAGCGCTTCATTCGCATGGAACAGGCGCTCGCCGCTCTGAGGAACCAGGGCGCCTTCGTCACCGCACAGTTCCAGTCGCTGTTGAACTTCTCCAACGCCGTTGGCTCCAACAGCGGCAGTCAATCGTAGGGGATCAAATGGGGGGAAGAGACACGAGTGAAAAAACCGAAACCACTGGGCTAGGGCGTGTGGCTCAGATTGGCTCGATGGCAAAGCGATGCCGGATGTCGCGTGTCTCTTCCCCCTCGTTTCTTCTTTGACCCAGCGGGAGTAAGGCCTTGCCGATGAATCCGCGACAAGCATCACTGGAGTACCTCGCAGCCGAGATTGAAAAAGCGGACCCCCTTCGCCGAGTCGTCCTCCTCCACGAGGGCGCCGCACGATTCACCCGCGAAGCGATCGCCAACGTCGAGCGGCGCGACTACCCCAGCGCACACCACGCGTTCCTGAAGGCAAAGAGGATCGTCGCTCACCTCCTCGCCAGCATACCCGAGGACGACGACTCGGACCTGGCGGCCAACCTCCGCGGCCTCTTCCGCTTCGCTTACCTCAAACTCGCCGAGGCAAACCTCCGCAAGGACACCGAACCCGCCAACCACGCCCTCAAGATCATTCGCGACCTCGCAGAAGGATGGGGCGGCCTGGAGCAAAAACTCCGGAACGAAAAAAGCACCCCGGAGAACGATCACCTCGACGACGTGGCCTGAGAGCGCGCCGGAGCGTGTGCAAGAGTCCGAACACTGTAGGGTAAAACCTACACCTGCGCCGCAACCGTAGTACGGTTCCACACCTGCGTCCCGGGGCGCGCGGCCGACAAGGCTGAGGGGCGTAGGGTTCTTTGGTTTCCGGCCCCCGGGCCGCGCGCCGGCTTTCACTCCCTCCCGACGAAATTTTCGTCCCTCCCGCCCGGTCATAACTTGCTATCGCGCTTCGGTTTCCCACGCCGGCCACCCTCGCGTCTCCCCACGCAACCGAAGCTCCTCGTCCCTCTGGCACGCGCGTTGCTCTCTACCGACCAGCGATGGAAGAAAAACCACCACGAAAACCCGGCGCTGCGGACGAAAGGACACCGAAGGAAGGCATGAACGCAGTAATCCTGATCGTGGACGACGAGGAGGGCATCCGCTATTCGCTCAAGCGCCGCCTGGCCAACGAGGGCCACGAGGTCCACGTGGCCGCCTCCGCTCGCCAGGGCCTCGAGCAACTCGACCGCCTGCTCCCAGACCTGGTGCTCGTGGACATGCGCATGCCCGAGATGGACGGCCTGGCCTTCATCGCCGAGGCACGCGACCGCGACGCCACCGTCCCCATCATCGCCATGACCGCCTTCGGGAGCGTCGAGTCGGCCGTCGCCGCCATGCGAGCCGGAGCCACCGACTTCATCGAAAAGCCCCTCGACTTCGACCAGGTGAGCCGACGGGTAGCCAGCGCCCTCGAACACCTCACCCTCCGCAAGGAGGTCCTCCAACTGAAGCCCGAGATTCCCGGCGTGGCGCTCGACGGCGAGATGCTCCTGGGACGAAGCCCGGTCATGCGGAAAATCTACCGGACGATAAAGCAACTGAGCCGCTCCGACACCACCACCGTCCTCATCGAGGGCGAGAGCGGCACGGGCAAGGAGCTCATCGCCCGGGCCATCCACCACACCAGCGCCCGACGCGACAAACCCTTCGTGGCCGTCAACTGCGCCGCCCTGACCGAAACCCTCCTCGAGGCCGAACTCTTCGGCTACGAGAAAGGAGCGTTCACCGGCGCCGCCGCCACCGGAAAAATCGGCCTCTTCGAGGCCGCAAACGGCGGAACCATCTTCCTCGACGAGATCGGCGAGATGGGATTCGACCTCCAGGCAAAACTCCTGCGCGTCCTCCAGGACAAGAAGTTCATGCGCGTCGGCGGCACCGAGAACATCTCCGTGGACCTCCGCGTCGTCGCCTCCACCAACCGCGACCTCCAGCAGCGGGTCCGCGAGGGCTCTTTCCGGCCCGACCTGTTCTTCCGCCTCAAGGTCGTCACGATCAAGACCCCGCCCCTCCGCGAACGCGGCGAGGACATCATTCTGCTCGCCGACTACTTCCTCGAGCGATTCAACAAGCAGTTCAAGCGCGACATCGGGGGCTTCGCCCCCGACGCCCAGAAGCTCCTCCTCTCATACCCCTGGCCAGGCAACGTCCGCGAACTGCGCAACGTCATCGAGAGCGCCGTCATCCTCGAGACCGGAAACGTCATCTCCGCCAGGCGCCTGGCCCTCGACGCCGCCCCACTCGTCGAACTCGAGCGAAAACCCTCCACACGGAACAACCGGCCGCCCGAAGAGGACGAAGACCCCGAGGACAAGACCATCGCGAGCGTCGAGCGCCGCCACATCCTCAAGGTTCTCAACGAAACGATGTGGCAGAAGGGCCTCGCCGCTAGCATCCTCGGCATCCACCGCACCACCCTCGCCAACAAGATTCGCGAGTACGGACTGGCCAACGCTTGAGAAAGGACAGCGCCGTGGCTTCCACCCAGGCCGACCTCTTCAGCGTCTCCCCCATCGCCCACGTGCCGGCATGGGACGAGACCGCAGCGACCCTCCGGCGCGAACTCCGCGCCGCCCGACGCAAACTCGACGACATCCGCCCCCTCGCCGAACTTGGCGAACTGGTCGCCTTCGTCGCACACGAACTGCGTAACCCACTCGCCGGCATCGCCGCCACCGCCGAAGTCCTCGCCGAATCCTTCCACCCCGACGACGACCGCCTCGAGGGCATCACCATCATCCTCCGGGAGGCCGAGCGCCTCGAGACAGCCGTCCGCAACCTCCTCGACTTCGCCCGACACCGCCGGGGCAGACCCCGCCCCATCGCCCTCTGCGAAGAACTCCGGCGCCTGGCATGCGCCATCGCACGACAGGCCGAAGAGGCCAGTGTCAATATCCAGATCGACACCCCCGACGAACACCTCGAGGCCATCGCCGACCCTGAACTCCTCTACCACGCCTTCCTGAACCTGGCGACCAACGCCATTCAGGCAACCCCGCCAGGCGGCTCGCTGACCATCACGGTCGTCGGCCCCGATGCGGGCTCCGAGTTTGTCTGCGTGGAGTTCACCGACACCGGTTGCGGCATCCCGAAGGAGGACCTCCCCAACATCTTCGAGCCATTCTTCACCACCCGTTCGGGTGGGATCGGCCTGGGGCTGGCCGCCGCCGCACGCATCGTCGAACACCTCGGCGGCCACATCACGGTCGAGAGCGCGCCGGGAGTCGGCTCCACGTTCTCGGTCTGGCTGCGGAGGGCCGACCTGCCCGAGGCCAGGAGCTGAACCCGTGCCGCGCATCCTCCTCGTGGACGACGAACCGAGCATCCGAGCCGCCCTGGCCAGAGTCCTGCGGCGCGACGGCCACCACGTCCTCTCCGCTTCCGACGGCCGCCAGGCTCTCGAGATCGCCACACGCGAATCACCCGAATTGGTCATCACCGACATCCGAATGGCCGCAATGGACGGGCTCGAACTCCTCCGACACCTTGGCCAACTCGAGCCTTCCATCCCAGCAATCGTCATGTCCGCCTACACCACCGCTGAGACCACCTCCGAGGCCCTCCGCCTGGGCGCCACCTGCGTCCTCGCCAAACCCTTCAAACTCCCCGAACTTCGCGAGGCCATCGAGCGAGCGCTTCAAGAGCAAACCCCCGCGGCTGCCGAATCCGGCGAGGCGGTCGAGGTTCCCTCCGCCGCGAGCATCAGTCTCCGGAAAGGACCACACGGTGGCGGTTGCGATTGCTGAGGCCAGCGGAGCGCGACTCATTGTCCCGCGGGCATTCCTCGTCGGCGAGGAGGTCAATGCCCTCCGGCGGCGCCTGGGCGAGGCGCTCGCCGACGAGGTCTCCCGCGTGGTCGTGGACCTCCGGGCGGTCCGCTACATCTCCGCTCCCGCGCTCGGCGTGCTCGTCGCCAACCTGCTCGAACTGCGCCAGCGCGGCGGCGACCTCGCGCTCCTCGGCTGCCCCAGCCAACTGCGAGAACTATTCGCCCTTTGCGGACTCGACGAAATCTTCCAATTCCTGGAAACACCTGAGGACAGCACCGCAAATGGCTGAAGAAGAAATCGAAAGCCAGACAGTGGACCAGGCCGACGCGGGCGAAACCCCACAGCCCAGCGAACCAGAGCCGGGCGAACCTCTGGAGGGGAGCGAGGCCGAGGCGGACGAACGCCGCCGAGCCGTGGCTGAAATTCTCACCGAACTCAGCGACGAGATCGGCGGCGACGACCAACCCACACCCACCGATCTGGGAGCCGAACCCGAACAACCACCAGAACCCCAACCCGAGCCAGAACCAGGACCCGAAGAACCAATCGAGGAACTAGCCCCTCAACCCGAAGAGCCCCCGCTTGAAGAAGAGGAAGAGGAAGCCGCCCCAGAACCAACCCCACAGCCCGCGCCAGTCGTCGCTCCCCAACAAGGCATCTCGCCCAGAACCCTCATCCTCGTCCACGCCGCCATCGTCGTCGTCTTCTTCATCGGCACGTGGCTGACCACCCGCAGCATCGTGGGCACGGTGGTCAAGGTGGCCGCGAGACCGACCGCTCAGGTCGCCGTGCCCCGACCGGCCACCTCCCGGGCCCCCGCTGCCGCGCCGCGACGTCAAACCGCCCCGGCCCCGGAGCCAGTCGTCCAGCTCGACAAGGGCCTGCGCTACGTCCAACTGGTCGAGCGAGCCGACGTGCTCTTCGAGAAAGGGAACTACTCCGAGGCGGCGAAGACCTACGAGGAAGCGCTGGCGGCCATGCCGCCCAACTGGAACGATGGCGCCGCGGCCTTCCGCCTCGGCGAATGCCGCTTCCGCCTCGGCAACTACCCCCAGGCCATCGCCGCCTACGAGAAGGTCGCCGCGGCATTCCCCGGCGACTACCAGCCCAAGGCCCTCTTCCGCCTCGGCGAGGCCCACATCAAACTCGGCGCCTTCGCCAAGGCACGCGAGGCCTTCTTCTCGCTCCTGCTCCTTCAGGGCAGGGTCGGCTCCGAGGTCAAGCCCCTGGTCGAGCAGGCTTACTACCGGGTGGCCGATTGCTACTGGAACGAGGCTCGCCAGGTGGCCGAGGCCAGAAGGGGCGAGGCAAGATGAGAACCGCTCTGAGCCTTTCCGCCATTTTCACCGTCTTCTCCCTCGCCGTGGCCGGCGAGACCACGGGGCCCCTGGCGACCGAACTCGACCGCAGGGAGGCCGAGCGCGAACTCCAACGCCGCAAGGCACAACTCGAGCGCCTGCGCGAGCGCCTGCGCCAATACCAGGCCCAACTCGGCCAACTCGAGCCGCCAGCTCCACCGGCCGCCAACCCGCCCGGCCCCACCGATGCCCCTGTCCTCGTCCACCGCGGCACCGACACCCACGGCCAGACCGTCTATTCCCTCGAGGCCGGCGGCGCCACCCTCCGCGCGATTCTCGAGGCCCTCGCCGCCTCGGCCCGGGTGGAACTGGTCCTCGACCCCGACGTCTCGTTCCGCGCCCTGGCCAGCGTCGTCCCGGTCTCGCTCGACGGGGTCGGCCTTCGCGAGGCCCTCGACCTGCTCCTCGGACGCTTCGACCTCGACTACACCCTGGACCGCGAGAGCCTCGTGGTCCTGCCCCCCACCAAGAGCACCTTCGAGACGCCCGAAGAGCGACTGCGGGCGAAAGCCCAACTGGCCTATCAACTCGCGCTGGTTAAATTCCCCGACAGCCCCCTCGCCCCGCAAGCCAACCTCATCCTCGGCGAGCACTTCTTCGCCCAGGGCCTCTACCCACAGGCCGTCGAGCAACTCCAGCGCCTCCTGCGCGACTACCCGGGCTCCGCGACTGCCGTCAGAGCCCTCTTCGTGACCGCCAGGTCGTACCTGAAGTTAGGCGACACGAAACGCGCGGTCGAGGCCTTCCGCTCGCTGGTCGTGCGCTACCCGCGGAGCGAGTTCGCCGACGACGCCCTTCTGGAACTCGCCCAGGAGCGGCTGAGGGCGAGCCGGCCCGCCGAGGCCATCCCATTCCTCGAGGAACTCACCCGCCGCTATCCCGACGGCGACCGCCGCCTCGAGGCCGAGGTGGCCCTCAGCGAGAGCCTCGCGGCCGCGGGCAAGAACGACAAGGCCCTCGAGCACTTCCAGCGCCTTCTCCGCCAGGACCTCCCGCCCGAGGTCGAGCGCCGCATCCGCCTGAAACTCGCCAGCGAACTCAAGGCGCGCGGCAATCTCCCCGAGGCAAGGGCGGCGTTCCTCGACGTCAAGGCCCGCTGGCCAAAGAGCGCCGAGGCACTAGAGGCATATTTCCAGATAGCCGAGTCGTTCGCGGCCGAGGGCGACAGGTTGGCGGCCGTCGAGGCATATCGCGGGGTGGTGGCCGAGGCCCCGAAGTCGCCACAGGCCCACCTCGCCCGACTGCGCCTGGCCGAACTCTATCGCCAGATCGGCCTGGCCGACCTGGCCATCCCCCTCTACGAGAAGATGCTCTCCGACTGCCAGGACGAGGTCAGGCGTGCCGAGGCCCTCGTTGGCCTGGGCGAGTGCTATTGGCAGAAGGGCAACTTCCAGAAAGCCCAGATGACCTTCGAGCGCGCCGGCCAGTGCGGGGCCGGCCAGGTCGCCTGGAACGCCCTGAGGCGCGCGGCCGAGGCCGCCGTGGCCGACGGCCGGCCCGCCGACGCCATCCCTATCCTCGAGAACGTCGCCCGGAAGGCCAAAGACCCCACCGTCCTGCGACCAGCGCTCAACGCCCTGGGCGATTGCCTCAGAAAGGTGGGCAAACTCCAGGAAGCCGTGGCCGCCTTCGAGCGAGCCGCTGCCATTGAAGAAACCGACCAGACCGCGGGGAAAGACCAATGATGGCCAGCCGACACAAACGACTCGCTCTAAGCCTTCTGGCCGTCCTGGCCGTGGGGGCGCGGGTCCTCGGCGCGGAGAGCCAGGGCGATAGCCTCACCCGCGCTGCCCTCGAGCAGCGCCTCGCCGAGGAGAAGGCCCGCCTGGCGCGTCTCAGAGCCCAACTAGAGGCGATCAGAAAGGGCGAAGCGGCGCCCGGGAAGACCGAGACCCCGAAGGCCGCGAAACCCACCACGAGCCAGAAGGCGCCCGCCGAGAAGAAGCCGAGCGTGGCCAAAAGCCCCCTGGAGGAGCACCCGCAACTGGGCGCGGCCGACGCCCTCTATCGCCTCGGCCGCTACGCCGAGGCCCGAAAGGTCTATCGCGCCGTGGCCGCGGCCAAGGACACCTCAATCCCCGACCGCATCTGGGCGCTCATCCAGGCCGGGAACTGCTCGCGGCGCCTCGGCGAGTTCGACGACGCCATCGAGCAATTCCAACTCATCCTGGCGCAATTCAAGGACAAGCCATGGTTCAGGAGCCACGCGGAATGGGCGCTGCGCGCCGCGCAATGGGAAAAGCGCTGGCAGCGCGCCACTGGAGCAGGAGAGTGAGAGATGGGACTGGCCGAAGAAGCACCGGGGGTCGTTGAGCAACTCGTCAGCGGCTACTCCCTCGAGGCCGAAATCTACGCCCGGCTCCTCGCCATCTCGCGCCGCCAGGGCGAACTCCTCGAGGAGGACGGCGATCTGGACCTCTGCGCCCAACTGTTCGCCGAAAAGGACGAATTGCTCCGAGCCATCACCACCATCGAGGCCGAACTCGAGCCCCTCAAGCGCAAGTGGTGGAGCGAGGAAGTCCCGCCCACCTCCCGTGACCGCCTCAACCGCGTCCTCGACACTGTTCTGGCATCCATCGAGCAACTCATGGCCCAGGAGCAGCGCAACGAGCAACTCCTCCTCCAACACCACGAAAAGGTCCAGGAGGAACTCGGCCAGGTCCAGCGCGGGGCCGAGATGCAGCGCAGCCAGAACGACCAGGAGCCACTCCCGCGTTTCATGGACGTTCGCAGTTAAACCCGACCAGGAGGGCGAGATGACACCCGCCGGCGCGGCACCCACCGAAGCCAACCAGACCCTCAGCGACCTGACCATGGCTTTCCAGACCTTCAGTCGCTCCTCGCAGCGCCTCGAGGAGGCATATCTCCTGCTCCAGGAGCGCGTCCGCAAGATTGACCGCCAACTCTTCGAGACGAACCAGCGGCTGAAGGCCAAGGTCGAGGAACTCGACTCCCTGACGAACTACCTCAACGAGGTCCTCGCCGCGCTCCACAACGGGGTCGCCGCCTGTGACCGCCAGGGGCGGATAACGACCCTGAACCGCTCGGCGCAGCGCCTGCTGGGCGTGAGCGCCGAGGCCGCGCTGGGCAGGCCCCACGAGGAACTTCTCGCCGGCGCCGACGGCTCCCCATCCCCCCTCGCCCGCGCTCTGGCCACCGGCGAAGGCCTCAGCGGGGTCGAGCGCCAGGTGGTGACGCCCGACGGGCGGCGCCTGGTGCTCAACTCGACCGTCGCACCCATCCGCGACTGCCGGGGCGAACTGGTCGGGGCGGTCGAGATATTCAGCGACCTGACCGAGTTCCGCAGCCTCCAGGAGCGCCTCGACCGGGCGGACAAACTCGCCGCCCTGGGCGAGATGGCCGCACAGCTGGCCCACGAAATCCGAAACCCGCTCAACGGCATCGAGGGCTTCGCGTCCCTCCTCCTCCGCGACCTGCCCGAGGGCGACCGCAGGCGCGACTTCGCCAGTTTCATCCTCGAGGGAGCCAGGAGCCTGAACAAGATCGTCAGCAACATGCTCCTCTTCGCACGTCCCTCGACCCTACACCCCCGCCCCGTGAGCCTCAAGGCCGTCGTCGAGGAAGCGTTGGCATACGTCCTCCTGGAGACCCGAACGGAAGACGGCCGCGTGGTGGAGGTCGAGCGCGCCTGGGACCATGCGGCCGACGAGATCGTGGCCGACCCAGACCAACTGCGC
Source organism: uncultured Planctomycetota bacterium (assembly GCA_964470215.1). Lineage (GTDB taxonomy): Bacteria > Planctomycetota > PUPC01 > DSUN01 > DSUN01 > CAYYCI01. The sequence continues at coordinate 11,112 of CAYYCI010000002.1, read as the reverse complement.
CAGGCCCTCATGAACGTCTTCCTCAATGCCCTCCAGGCGATGGAGGGACGCGGACGCCTGAGGGTGGCCACGCGGACGGCCGGGGACGAGAGGGTCCAGGTGGTAGTCCACGACAGCGGGCCGGGCATCCCGGAGGGCCTGCGCCAGAGGGTCCTCGAGCCGTTCTTCACGACCAAGAACACCGGCACCGGCCTCGGGCTGGCGATCGTGGCGAGGATTCTCCGTCTCCACGGGGGCGACCTGGCCCTCGAGTGTCCGGCCGAGGGTGGAACCGTCGCAATCCTCACCCTGGCAAGAAGGACACCAGGCAGCGAACACAGCGAAGGAAGCAGGTGATGGGTGTCGAGAGAGTGTTGGTAGCCGATGACGACGCGCTCACGCGCGAGGTCCTCGCCGAGACGCTGGGGCGATGCGGCTGCGAGGTCGTCCTTGCACACGATGGCGCCGCGGCGGTCCGAGCCCTCGAGCGCGAGGACTTCGATCTCGTCCTCACCGATGTCAAGATGCCCGAGAAGTCGGGCATGGACGTCCTCGTCCGAGCGCGCGAGGTCAACCGCGACGCCCCGGTCGTCCTGATGACCGCCTATGGCACCATCGAGAGCGCGGTCGAGGCCATGAAAAATGGGGCGTTCGACTACATCGTCAAGCCCTTCAGCCCCGACCGCGTGGAGGTACTCCTCCAGCGGGTCGGGGAGTGGCGGGCACTCCTCAGGGAGAACCGCTACCTGCGCTCGGAGGTCAGCGGCCGGACCAGCGGCGACGAACTCGTGGGCGAACACGCCAAACTCCGCGAAGCCGTCGAGACCGTCCGCCGCGTCGCCCCCACGAAGGCCACACTCCTGATCCAGGGCGAGAGCGGGACGGGCAAGGAGTTGGTCGCTCGCCTCGCCCACTTCTCGAGCGACCGGGCCGACGGGCCTTTCATCAAGGTCAACTGCGCCGCACTGAGCGAGACGCTCCTCGAGAGCGAACTTTTCGGCCACGAGAAGGGCGCGTTCACCGGCGCGATCGCCCGCCGCGAGGGCCGGTTCGAGCTCGCCCACGGCGGAACCCTCCTCCTCGACGAGATATCCGAGATACCGGTAGCCCTCCAGGCCAAGTTGCTGCGGGCGATCGAGGAGGAGGAGTTCGAGCGCGTCGGCGGCACCCGCACCATCAAGGTGGACGTGCGCCTGGTGTGCACGACCAACCGCGACCTGGCGCGCGAGGTCGAGGAGGGGCGCTTCCGCCAGGACCTCTTCTTCCGCCTCAACGTCGTGCCGGTCGTCCTGCCGCCCTTGCGCGAGCGGCGCGAGGACATCCCCATGCTCGTCAACTACTTCCTGAGGCGTTTCAGCCGCGAGTGCGCCTCCCCCGTGCGAAGGGTCACCAGGAGGGCCCTCGAGGTCCTCACGAACTACAATTGGCCGGGCAACGTCCGCGAACTCCGCAACATCGTCCACAGGGCGGTCGTCCTGGGGAACAAGCCGATCCTCGACGCCGAGGACCTGCCGGCCGACCTCGACAACGCTCGCCCGCTGGCCAGGCCCGCGGGCGTCGAGGTCGGGCGCTCGATTGACGAGGTCGAGCGTGAACTGATTCTGAAAACCCTCGAGAGCACCGGCTGGAACAAGACCCAGGCGGCCAGAATCCTCCAGGTCACCCCCAGAACGCTTCGCAACAAACTCGGTCGCTATCGCCAGGAGGGCCTCCTCGATGGCCAGCCCGCCCGAGCGTGAGAGGCGGAAAGTTTTTCCCGCCAGGCGGGCGCCACGAGGTGCCCGGGCGGGACGAATCGCCCAGAACAGGCACGAGAAGGGCATCGGGAGAAAAAAAGGCACGCCATTTGCAATTTATTCCCCCGAGCGGCCTGAGGCCGCGAGCCGATAGCGGATTTTGCTGCATGGTGGCGCTCTTCGCGCCCAGGAGCCGCAGACGATGGAAGACATCTCGTTCCTGGCCCTTCAGAAACTCCTCGACGCGGCCGCGCTGCGCCAGAAGGTCATCGCCAACAACCTGGCGAACGTCAACACTCCCGGGTATTGCCGTCGGGTGGTCAAGTTCGACGACCACCTGGCGAAGGCCCTCGCCACCGGCGACCTGGGGCAACTGCGCGCCTGGCGACCCACCGTGGCCAGGGCCAGCGACCCCGCGCTCCGCGCCGACGGCAACAACGTGAGCCTCGAGCGCGAACTGGCCGACCTGATGAAGAACACCCTGGTCTACAACGCATGCACCCGGCTCCTGAGCGCGCGCATCGAGGCATATCGCGCGGCGATCACCGGCCAGAGCGCCACCTAGCGCAGGGAGAGCGAGACGATGGATTTCGACGACCTGTTCTCGACATTTGGAATAAGCGCCAGCGGCCTGGCCGCCGAGCGCCTGCGCATGCGCGTCATCGCAAACAACCTCGCCAATGCATCCGCAACCCGCACCCCACAGGGCGGGCCGTTCCGCAAGGATGTCGTGGTCTTCCGCGAGGCGCTCGACCGCGAACTGGCCGCCAAGGACAGCCCACAGGCCCTCCGGGGCGTCCAGGTGGCCGCAGTCGTCAAGAGCAACGAGCCGTTCCGAGTGGTCTACCGCCCCGGCCATCCCGACGCCGACAAGAAGACCGGCATGCTCAGGCTCCCGAACGTCAACCCGGTGACCGAGATGGTGGACCTCATCACCGCCTCGCGGGCCTACCAGGCCAACCTGGCGGTCCTGACCACCTTCAAGGAGATGATGCTCCAGACCCTGCGCCTGGGACGCTAAGCGAGCGATGGAACCACGCAGCGGAAGGCTTCAGAGCGTGTGGGAAGGGCGACGGGCTTCGGGAAACCACGGTGCGCAAAAGCGTGCCAAAGCCCAGGCTGCCACGACTACCTCGCTCGCGGGTGTCGGATAGATTGAGGATGAGGATGGAAGGCAATGGCTGAGCCGATCGGACCGACGCTGCCGACCAGGGGGATCAGCCCCATCACCGACCCCTCGGCGCGGGCCGGGCAGGCCCAGGCCCCGGGCGAGGGCTTCACAAAGGCCCTCGGCGGACTGGTCGAACAGGTCAACCGCCTCCAACACGAGGCATCCGAGGCCATCACCCAGTTCGCCGCGGGCGACGGCGAGAACCTCCACGAGGTCATGCTCGCCGTCAACAAGGCCGAACTCAGCTTCAAGTTCCTCATGGAAGCGCGCAACAAACTCGTCGAGGCCTATCAGGAAGTCATGAGGATGCAACTGTGAGCCACCGAGGCCAGGAGTAGAGCCGCATGGCCAGCCCAGCAAACCCAGCCCAGCAGCTCGCGGGCATCTGGCGACAACTGGGGCTCAACCAGAAGGTCTCGATCGTGCTGGTCGGGGTGGGCAGCGCCGCCGCCCTCCTCGCAATGGTCTATTGGGGCGGAAGGCCCAGTTACGGCCTCCTCTACAGCGGCCTGAGCCGCAAGGACGCCGCCGCGGTGGTCGCTCAACTCGATGGCGACGGCATCCCATACCGCCTCCAGGACAACGGCACGACGATCCTCGTCCCCACCGACCGCGTCCAGCAAGCCCGCGCGGCACTCCTTCAGCAAGGCATACCGGCCGGCAGCGACGGCTTCGAGATCCTCGACAAGCGCACCATCGGGCTGACCGACTTCGCCGAGCGCAAGACCTACCTGCGAGCGCTTCAGGGCGAACTGGCCCGGACCATTAGCCAGATGGACCTCATCGAGGGCGCACGGGTCCACATCACACTGCCCGAGCCGAGCGTCTTCGTCGAGCAGGACAGGCCGGCCACCGCGTCGGTGCTTCTCCAGGTTCGCCGCGGGACGAAGCTCTCGCCCAGCCAGGTCGCCGCCATCGCATCGTTCGTCGCCGGCAGCGTCGAGGGCCTCGAGCCCCAGAACGTCACCATCACCGACCAGTTCCTCACCCGCCTGACCCGCCCGTCGGCCGAGGAGGGACCGGGGGTCGCCTCGGCACACCTCGAGGCCCAGCGCGAGGTCGAGTCCTACCTGCGCAAGAAGGTCCAGGACATGCTCGATGCGTTCCTCGGCGAGGGGCGCTCGGCGGTCAGCGTGGCGGCCGACATCGCTCTCAAACACGAGCAGGTCCACTCGATCAAGTTCCAGGAAGAGGGCCGCGTGGCCAAGAGGGAGAAGACGATGACCTCGAAGTCCGAGGGCGCGGGAGCGAGCGCCGGCGGGCCGGCCGGCGCCGCGGCCAACCTCCCGGGAGGCGCCGCCACAACCTCCACCGCATCCCCTCTCGCCAACAGCGAGTCCACCGAGGAATACGAGTACGAGGTCCCCCGCGAGGAAACAACCAGCATTGACCAGGGGGTGACGATAAAGCGCCTGACCGTCAGTGTCCTGGTGGCCGGGGACTACAAGGTCGAGAAGGACGCCCAGGGCAAGGAGACGAAGACGTTCGTCCCGCTCCCGGAGGCCGAACTCCAGAAACTCACCGAGGCAGTCAAACAGGCCGTCGGCTACGACGAGAGTCGCAAGGACTCGGTGAGCGTCGAGTGTGTGGAGTTCAAGGAGCGCGAGCCGGTCCTGCCCCCGGAGATTCTCGCGGGCGACCGGCGGTGGGGCCTGATGCTGAAGGTCGCCAAGCACGCCAGCACGGTGGTCGTTCTCGGCGCGTTCCTGTTCGTTGTCCGCTCGATGCTCAAGAAGGCGCGGGCCGCCCGGGCGGCCCGCGAGGCCGAACTGGCGGCAGCGCGCGAGGCCGAGGCCCGCCGGGCAGCAGCCGCTGCCCAGAGGACGGGGCAGATGTCGCTGCGCGAGCAGGTCGGCGCGGCTGTGGCCGCTAACCCCGATGCCGCTGCCGACCTCCTGAAAGCCTGGTACAAGGGCGTCGGAACCGCATCCCAGGCGGAGTGATGGCGTCGTGGACGGAGCCGAGAAGGTAGCGACGTTCCTCCTGGCGCTGGACCCCCAGATCGCCGCACAACTCCTCTCCCGCTTCGAGCGACAGGAGATGTCCGAGATCGTCCACCGCATGCTGGCGATGGAATACGTCGGCGACGAACAGGTCAGGGCCGTCCTTTCGGAGTTCGGGCAATTGATCGAGAGCGAGACCCAGGCCGTGGCGGAGCCGAAGGCAAAGGCCAAGACCATCCTGGAACAGGCCCTCGAGGGCGAGGAAGTCGAGACCTTCCTGGGCGAGCACGACGTCGCCGCCACCCAGGGCAACCCCTTCGCCACCCTCGAGAAACTCGAGCCGGAACAACTCGCCGGCCTCCTGGCCCAGGAGCACTCCCAGACCGTGGCGCTCGTCCTCTCGCGCCTGGAGCCACGGAAGGCCGGGCAGGTTCTCAGCAACCTACCCACAGAGGTCGCCGTCGAGGCTGTCCGACGCCTGGCCGCTGGCGGCCAGGAGGCCCCCGCCGCCGTGCTCGAGAGCGTGGGGCGGGTCCTCGGCCAACGCGCCCGGGCCGTTGCCCAGGGAGGGGGCGCCGGCTCGGCCGAGGCGCGCTTCTCGCTCGTCGCAAGACTGCTCTCGGCGGCAAAAAGAGCCACCCGCGAGGCCGCACTCGGGGCCGTCCGCGAACACGACCCCGAAACCGGCGAGGCCGTCCGCAACCTGATGTTCCTCTTCGACGACCTCCCCAAACTCCGCTCCGAGGACCTCCGCAAGGTCATCAGCGCGCTGGACACCCAGACCATCGCCCTGGCCCTCAAGACCGCCAGCGAGGAGGTCAAGAAGGCCATCTTCGAGGCCGTCTCGTCCCGCGCGGGCGAGACCATCCGCGAGGAGCAAGAGCTCCTCGGGCCGAAACCTCTCTCGGAGGTCGAGGCGGCGCAGCAATCGATCGTCGAGACCGTCGCTCGCCTTCAGGAAGAGGGCGAGATCACCCTCGCCCAGGGCGCCGAAGAAGAGGAAATGGTATGAACCACAGCCGAAGGGTCCTCTCAGAAGCCCGGCTGGTCGAGCGCCCGCTGGTCGTCGCGCCGGCCAGCGCCTCGGCTCTCATGCCCGCCACCGAGCGCGAACGGAAACTCTGGCGCGCGGCCCGGGAGGCCGGGTGGGCCGAGGGGGAACGAGCCGGCTACGAGCGCGGCCTTGCCGAGGGCCTCAAGCGTGCCGAGGCGGGGCTTGCCTCGGCCGCCCGGGCGGTGGCTCGCGCTGCCGAGGCCCTTGCGGCCGAGCGCGGCGCGGCGCTTCGCAGCGCCAGGGACCTCGCCCTCGAGGTTGCCCTGGCGGTGGCAAAGCGAATCGTCCGCTGCGAGATCGCCCGCGGGCCCGAGGTCGCCGCGCGGGCCGTCGAGGCGGCCCTCGCCGAGGCCGCCGATGCCACCGTGGTCCGTCTGCGGGTCAACCCCGAGGAGAAGACAAGGCTCGAGGCGCTCCTGGCGGGCCGCGACCTTCCCGAACTGGTCGCCGACCCCGCCATCAGCCCCGGGGGCTGCGTGGTCGAGACGGAGTGTGGGTCTCTCGACGCCACGGTCGAGGCGCAGTGGGCGCTGGCCGAGGCGGCGCTGCGTGAGGCGACGGAGGCGGCGGAATGAACACCGCGCAGCCCAACCCGCACCGCGCTCCGGCCACCAGGCTCCTGGGCGTCCTGCGCGCGACGCCCGCGTTTGTGAGGGTCGGCCGCGTGAGCCGCGTGACGGGGCTCGTGGTCGAGTCGGTCGGCCCGGCCGCCGTCGTCGGCGAGGTGTGCAGAATCCACCCCCAGGACGGCGGGCCACCGGTGGATGCCGAGGTGGTAGGCTTCCGCGACAACAAGATGCTGCTGATGTGCCTGGACGAGATAGATGGGATCGGGCCGGGTTGCCGGGTGGTGGCGACGGGCCGACCGCTAGTGGTGCCGGTGGGGCGCCAGTTGCTGGGGCGGGTCCTCGACGGGCTTGGGCGCCCGGCCGATGGCCGCGGGCCAATCCCCACCCGTGAGCGGCGCCCGGTGGTCGCCTCCTCCCCTCCCCCACTCCACCGCAGGAGGATAACTGAGCCGCTGCCCACCGGGGTGAGGGCCATTGATGCCTTCCTGACGGTCGGCCGTGGCCAGAGGGTTGGCATTTTCTCCGGCAGCGGGGTTGGCAAGAGTGTCCTGGTGGGGCAGGTGGCCAGGTTTTCGGAAGCGGATGTGAACGTAGTGGGGCTGATCGGGGAGCGCGGGCGCGAGGTGCGCGAGTTCCTCGAGAAGAACCTCGGCGAGGAGGGGCTGGCAAAGTCGGTGGTCGTCGTGGCGACCTCCGACGACCTGGCCCTCCGCCGCATCAAGGGCGCGTTCGTCGCCACCGCCATCGCCGAGTATTTCCGCGACCAGGGCCTCGACGTGATGCTCTTCCTGGACTCGCTCACCCGCTTCGCCTACGCTCAGCGCGAACTGGGACTCTCGATAGGCGAACCCCCGGCAACCAGGGGCTACACCCCGTCGGTCTTCGCGGCCCTGCCGCGCCTGATGGAGCGCGCGGGCAACGCCCAGAGGGGCTCCATCACCGCCTTCTACACCGTCCTGGTCGAGGGCGACGACCTTGACGAGCCGGTCAGCGACGCGGCAAGGGCCATCCTCGACGGCCACATCGTCCTGAACCGAGAACTGACCACCCGCGGCCACTACCCCGCGGTGGACATCCTCCAGAGCTTGAGCCGGGTGATGCCGGACGTCGTTGCGGCCGAGCACTACCGCGCCGCGATGGCGGTCCGCAGGCTCTATTCGGCCTATCGTGGTTCCGAGGACCTCATCCGCCTGGGCGCCTACGAGCGGGGGACCAGCGCGGAACTGGACCTGGCGATCTCGAAGATCGAGGCGATCGAGGCATTCTTGCGCCAGGGGGCGACCGAGCGGGCGGCCTTCGGCGAGACGCTCAAGCGGCTCCTCGGCGAACTCGCCGGCGACCTCCCCGCGCTTTCCGGCGACGTTGCGAGGGCATCGTGATGCGGCGCTTTCGTTTCTCGCTCGCACCGCTGGCCAGGCTGCTCGGTTACCGCGAGCGCCAGGCCGAACTGCGCGCCGCACAAGCGGCCCTCGAGCGGCAACGGGCGGCTGGCTTGCTCGCCCATCTCCGCGGCCTCATGGCGGCCACTCAGGACGAGCGACGCAAGGCCCGCACGGCCAAGCCTCTCGACCCGAGGGAGCAGGCCTCCTACGACGCCTACTTCCAGGCAATGGACCATGCGGCCGCGACCCAGGAGCGGAAACTGGCCAAGGCCGAAAAGCGCCTGGAAGAGAGGAACTCGGAATTGCGCGAGGCGCGTGTCAAGAAACGAGTGGTCGAAGTCCTGAGGGAGAGGCGCCTGGCCGAACACCGCCGCCTCGCGCTCAGGGAACTGGCCAGGATTCTCGACGAGGCCGGCGCCCGACTGACCAACGGACCGGGCCCACGGGGACCAAGTCCGGCCATCTGAGAACCGGAGGAGAACGATGGACGACGAGGCCATCGAAGAACAAGAGGCCGGAGCCGAAGAGACCCAGGAGAGCGAGCCGCGACCGAGACGCCTCCCTCGCTACATCGCCCTGGGCGCCGGCTCGTTCTTCGTCTCGGGGCTCATCGCGCTGATCGTGGGCGGCCACTTCACCAGGCCGCCGCTCTCGGCGCTTCGCAATGTGCCGCTCATCGGCGGGCTCATTCCGGCGCCCGCGAAGCGGAAGAAGCCGAAGGAGGCGGTGCCCACAGTGGCCAAGCTCCACCCCATGCCCGCCGCGGAGATAAGCGACCTGATGGAACACCTCGAGGCGGCGCGCTCGGATTACGAGCAGCGACGCGCCGACCTCGCGCGCTACGAGGAGCGCCTGAGACTCCTCCAGGAGGACCTCCAGAAGGAGCGCGACCGCCTGGACGCCATGATGGCAGACCTGGCCCGGCGTCGGGCCGAGGTCCAGGCGGAACGCGAGGCCCTCGAGGCCGAGAAGATCGTTGCGAAGGCCGAGGAGCGCAAGCGGCTGGCGAAACTGGCCAAGATCTACGAGGCGCAGACCCCCGCTTCCGCGGCGGCCGAGCTCGAGGCCCTCGACAAGAGCGCCAAGGACGAGATGGCCGCCAAGATCCTCGCCTCGATGACCGAGAAGAAGGCCGCACAAGTCTTCGACGCCATGAAGCCCGAGGTGGCAATCGCGCTGAAGAAGAAAATCTCGGCCATCCGCTTCGAGGAAAAAACCCAGCAGAGAGGAGCCACGCCGTGATCCCCATCCGGCTCCTCAACGGCCGGACCATCCACGTCAATGCCGACCTGGTCGAGACCGTGGTCTCGGCGCCCGACACCATCATCACCCTGACCAGCGGTCGGAAGATCGTGGCCAGCAGTTCGCCCGAAGAGATTCTCGAGGAAGTGGTCCGCTATCGGCGGAGGGTCCTCGCCCCGCCGGACGCTGGAACGACGGCCGGCAAGGAACCGCAACCCCCCGCTTGTTGAATCGAGGGACGTGAGCCGTGGACATAGCAACACTGGTAGGCGTGGTGTCGGGTTCCGCCTGCGTGCTCATCGCAATCTTCCTGGGCGGCGGGATCGGGATTTTCATCAACGTCCCGTCGCTGATGATCACCGTCGGGGGCACGATCGCCGCCACCTTGATAAGTTTCCCCCTGGCCAACGTTCTGAAGGTCTTCGCGATCGCAAAGACCTGTTTCTTCCAGAAGCCCGTCTCTCCCGTGGCCGAGATACGGCGCATCACCGACTACGCGCGAATCGCGCGCCGCGACGGCATCCTCGCCCTCGAGGAGCGTCTGGGGGATGACGCCGACCCGGTGCTCCGCCGGGGTCTCCAGTTGGTCATTGACGGCACCCCGGCGGAGATGGTCCGCGACATCCTCTATAGCCAACTCGACGCCCGCCGCGAGCGCCATCGCCGAGGGAAACAGATCCTCGAGTCGATGGGAGCCTCCGCGCCGGCATTCGGAATGATCGGAACGCTGATCGGGCTGGTCCAGATGCTCCGGAACCTCTCCGACCCCAGTCAGATCGGCGTCGGCATGGCTACCGCCCTGATCACCACGTTCTATGGCGCCGTGATGGCGAACCTGATCTTCTTGCCCCTGGCCGGCAAACTCGAGGCCCGCAGCCGCGACGAGGACCTCGTGACCGAACTCCTCATCGAGGGCGTGACCGCCATCCAGAATGGCGATAACCCCAGGATGATCGAGGAGCGCCTGAAGAGCTTCCTGGCTCCTGGCCTCCACGACGAACTCGCTCAGCGGGAAGGAGCGCAGGCGGCATGAGCGAGGGAAAAGGCGCACCGGAATGGATAGTGACCTTCAGCGACATCGTCTCGCTCCTGGTCACGTTCTTCATAATGATCCTGACGTGGTCCACCCTCGAGGTCGAGGACTTCGATCTCATCCGCGGCTCTCTCCAGGGGGCGCTGGGGGTCGTCGGCCTGACTTCCGACCAGTCGAGCATAGTGGACCGCCGGCAACTTCGCACCGAACGCAACGAGCCCCAGGGAACCCACCTCCCCGCCGACCAGCCCGACGTCGAGAAACTCTTCAAGCGCCTCCCTATCCGTCTTCGGACCCATCTCGGGGAGGACGTGGACTTCGCCGCCCTTCGCCACGGCTACCGCATTCGCATCATGGCCGACGTTCTCTTCGAGCGCGGCTCGGCCCGCCTGACCGAGCGCTCGAGGGCGGCGCTGCGAGCCATCGCCACCTTCCTGGCGCCCAGGGAAAACCCCGTAAGGCTCGAGGGCCACACCGACGACCGCTTCGAGCCCACGGCCGAATACCCCACGGCCTGGCACCTCTCGGCCGCCAGGGCCACCGCCGCCGCGCGATATCTGGCGGATGCCTGCGGCATCGAGCCCAAACGACTCAGCGTGGCAGGCTACGCCGGCACTCGCCCCGCGCTGCCAAACATCTCCGAGCAGTGCCGACGCCGCAACCGAAGACTCGACATCCTCATCCTCGAGGAACCCTCGAGAGACCGCTGAGCCATGCGTAAGAAGTCCAGCAAGGCCGACGAGCCGACCAAGCGACCAGTCCCGGCGTATATGACCTCTTTCGCGGACATGATGACCCTCATGCTCACGTTCTTCATCCTCCTGGTCGCCTTCGCCGAGGAACAGCGCGCCGAACTGGTCGCCGCGGGGACCGGTTCTTTCATAAACGCAATTGATACCCTTGGCCTGCCGGGGATCCTGCCCGGAGGCCGCCGGCCTATCAACCTCGACAACCTCCCCCCGAACTTCACTATCCCGAAACGCCACGTCAAGCCGGCACCCGG
>CAYYCI010000001.1:0-32592 GCA_964470215.1 uncultured Planctomycetota bacterium | reverse complement strand
CTGCTCACCCCCAATGGGCGGTTCGAGATAGTGACCGACTGCCAGGAGGGCCTTCGCCGCTTCGACGAGGTGGACCCCGACCTGATCATCCTCGAGGACCCGATGCACGGCTCGGAGGACTTCCTCTGGGCGGTCAAGACCGAGAAGGGGCGGAGCGTCGTGCCTGTGATAAAACTCTACTGGCGCGGCACCGACATCAATTCGCGGCGCGAATTCAAAATCTGGGAGGACGACTACCTGGTCGAGCCGTTCGAGGTGATGGAACTCTTCACCCTCAGCGAGGCCGAACTCAAGCGCGTCCCCGAGAGCCGAAAGATCATCCTCCACCAGACCCACCTGGAGTTTCGCACCCGCCCGGAGAACATCGCCCGGGCCAACGAACTGGCCTCGCACCTCCTCGAGAAGGCCGGCCTGAACGGCGAGGACCTCGAGGCGGTGCGCGCCGCGGTCGCCGAGGCCATCGAAAATGCCGCCCGCCACGGCAACAACAGCGATCCCGAGAAATACATTGACCTCGTCTTCTTGCTCGACCGCGAGAAACTCTCGGTCACCGTGACCGATCAGGGACGCGGCTTCGACTACGCCCCGCTGGTCGAGCGCGCCGCTCAACAAGAGAGCCTGCCCGAAGAGCGCCTGAACCGCAGCCGCGGAGGGCTCGGCGGCCTGGGGATCGCGCTCATGCTCCGCTGCACCGACCAGCTCGAGTACCTCGGCACCGGCAACCGTGTCCGCCTCACCAAACGCCTCTGAGAAGTCCCCCTTCCGCCCCCGAACAGAATAATACCGACCACGAGCGGCCGCGTTTTGGCGGGTCTGAAACGGCAGCCTCGCCACCTGTGGCACGTGAACCAAGACGGACTGACACGGACGCTCGCGTCCGGGGACCGGGCAAACTTCCACGCAGGCCGGAGGCGCGCGCCTGTAGGCGGGCCGTCTCGGCCCGCGTCCCGTCTCGGCCCGCGTCCCGTCTCGGCCCGCGTCCCGTCTCGGCCCGCGTCGGGCGGGCACGGCAGTGCCGTTCCCCTATCCGCCCGGCAGCGCGTCTACGAGAAGGCCCGAAACGAGAGCAGCGCGGGGCGTAGCCTATTGCGCGGCTGGGCCTCGGTGGCGCTTCCAGGCGGCGACCGAGCACCCGGCCCTTCTCTGCCGCCGAAGCCACCGACATGGCCGCGGCAACCAATCGCCACGGAGCACCTCATGACTGGCTCCTGACGAATATCACTTTTCCGCTGTTTCCGCTCGCGAAGGTGGCGTAGGCTTCCGGCGCCTGCTCGATGGGGAAGCGGTGGGTGATCATCTCGGCCGAGCGCAGGCCCGCCTCGAAAAGGCGGACGATCTCGTCGAATTCCCCGAGGGGGAAGCAGGTCGAGCCGGAGAGGAAGATTTCCTTGCGGCAGAAGTGTGCCGAGGGGCTTATGGTGGCCTCGGGGTTCTCGCCGATGATGGCCACGTGGCCGAAGTGGCGCACCAGGTCGAGCGCGGCCCTGAGCGGCTCCGGCTTGCCCGAACACTCGAACGCGCGGTCGAGGCCGTAGCCCCCGGTGGCCTCGCGGACCTGCGTCACCACATCTCCCTCGTTCGGGTCGAGGGTGATGTCGGCTCCGAGTTTCTCGGCCAGGTCGCGACGGAAGGCGATCGGGTCAATCCCTATCACCCTGGCCCCCAGATGCGCGGCGATACACACGGCGCCCAGCCCCATCGGCCCCAGGCCGAAAACCCCCACGACGTGGGTGGCGTTCAGGCCGATGCGCTTGCTGGTGTGGTAAGGTGTGCCAACGGGGTCGAGCACCAGGCAGCCCTGCTCGAAGGTCATCGAGTCGGGCAGGGGCAGGAGTGAGCGCTCCGAAATGCGGACGAAGTCGGCGTGGACGCCATCTAGCCCAAAGCCATAGGTTCCCCGGCGGTCGCGGCAATAGATGGTGTAGCCCCTGCGACACATGTCGCACCGCCCGCAGGGCCACACGGCCGTCGTGCACACGCGGTCGCCCTCGCGGACCCAGGTCGGCTTGTCCACCGCAACCACGACCCCCGCTCCCTCGTGGCCGGGGATGAAATCCTTCTCGCCGGGCTTCTCGTAGAGGCCGTGGAGGTCGGAGCCACAGATTGCCGCGGCCTCGAGCCTGACGACCACCTCGTCGCCTTCGGGCACGGGGTCGGGATAGTCCCGGACCTCGACCTGCCTGGATCCCAAGAGCCTCACCCCTCGCATCACCCGACTCCTTCTCCGTGTCCGTCCGTGTCTGTCCGTGTTCGTCCGCGTTCCAGGTCTACTCCCAACTCGGGATGAAGCCGCGGCGCATGGTGTTCTCGGTCACCGTGCGGGGTTCGAGGAACTGTAGGAGATAGTCCGGCCCTCCGGCCTTCGAGCCGATCCCGGAGAGTTTGAAGCCGCCGAAGGGCTGTCTTCCGACGATGGCTCCCGTGCAACCACGATTCAGGTAGAGGTTGCCCACTCGGAACTCGCGGCGGGCGCGCTCGAGGTGGTCGGGGCTGCGGCTGAAAACCGCGCCCGTGAGGGCAAAGTCGGTCGAGTTGGCCAGTGCTATGGCCTCGTCGAAATCGCCCGCGCGCATCACCGCCAACACCGGGCCGAAAATCTCCTCCTGCGCAATCCGGGCCTCCGGCCCCACGTCCGCGACGATCGTCAGCGGCACATAGTAGCCCTCCTCGGGCACAGGGCTGGAATAGACGATTCTCCCCTCGCTTCGGGCGAGTTCGAGGTAGCCGAGTATGCGGTCGCGCGCATCCTGCGAGATGACCGGCCCCATGAAGTTGGCGGGGTCTTCGGCCGGGCCGATCTTCACCGACCGGGCCGCCTCGACCAGCCGCTCCATGAAGCGCTCGTAGATTTCGTCGAGGACAATCGCCCGCGAGCAGGCCGAGCACTTCTGTCCCTGGTAGCCGAACGCCGAGCGGATGACCGCGGGGACGGCCTCGTCGAGGTCGGCGTCGTCGTCAATGATGATGGCGTTCTTGCCCCCCATCTCGGCGATGACCTTCTTGACGTGGCTCTGGCCGGTGGCCAGGCGCGAGGCGCGCTCGATGATCGCCAGCCCCGCCTCCTTCGAGCCAGTGAAGGCGATCAGGGCGATGGCCGGGTGGCCCACCAGAACGTCGCCGATCTCCCGGCTGCTTCCGGGAACGTAGTTGAACACTCCCGCTGGCACACCCGCATCGCGGAAAAGGGAGCAGAGGGTGTGGCCGACCACGGGGGTCAGACTCGAGGGCTTATAGACCACGCAGTTCCCGGCGACCAAGGCGGCGCTGGCCATCCCGCAACTTATCGCCAGGGGGAAGTTCCACGGCGCGATAACCGCCGCGACGCCTCTGGGCTGGTAAAAGTAGTGGTTGACCTCGCCGAGCGCCTTGCCGGTTTGCCGCGGGGTGGCCAGGCGGACCATCTCGCGGGCGTAGTACTCGAGGTAGTCAATGGCCTCGGCAACGTCGAGATATGCCTCGTTCCACTGCTTGCCTGCCTCGAGGGTCTGCCAGGCGGAGAGATCGAAGAGCCGCTCGCGCGCCAGTTCAGCGGCTCGCAGCAGGAGTTGTGCGCGCTCGGCGGGCGGAGTGTCGCGCCAGGCCGGGAAGGCGTCCCTGGCCGCCTCGACCGCCTCCTCCGCCTCCCTTGCCGACGCCTGACACACCCGCCCGACGACTTCGCTCGGCCGGGCCGGGTTGAGCGAGTCGGCGACCTGGGCGGTTCGCACCTCGCGGCCGCCGATCAAGAGCGGGTAGTCGCGTCCAAGCCTTTCCCTCACGGCCTCAATTGCCCTGGCGTAGGCGGCGCGGGTCTCGCCCAGCGACCAGTCGGGGAACGGCTCGTTGGCGAAAGGCGCCGTGAGATCGGCCGAACGCCGCGGCGAGGGGGAACTCTCGTTGGGCGCCTCCGGCCTCGCCAGCAGGCGGTCGCGCTCGACCCCCTCGACGAAACTCAGCCGCAGGAACGACTCGTTCGAGGTGTTCTCGAGGAGGCGGCGGATCAGGTAGGCCATCCCGGGCACCAGTTCGCCAACGGGGCAATAGACCCTCACCCTCGCGCCGGCCCTCAGGAGCGCCTTGCGGAACGGCTCCGCCATCCCGTAGAGGGCCTGGAACTCGAGCCGCTCCTCCGGCACCCCGAGCGCGCGCGCCATCTCGAAGACCGCGGCGACCGAGCGGACGTTATGGGACGCACACGCCAGATGACACAGGTCGTGGTTGCGAAGCAATTTCTCGGCCGCTCGCTCGAAGGCCGCATCGGTGTGGGCCTTGCGGGTGAAGACCGGCGGCGGCCAGCACCGCTGGCTGGCGATCACCTGTTCGTAGTCCCAGTATGCGCCCTTGACCAGGCGGACCGACAGGGGCAGACGCTCCTCGCGCGCCCAGGCGAGCAGCGCGTCCAGGTCGGCCGCGGTCTCGCGCAGATAGGTCTGGATGGCGATGCCCAGGTGAGGGTAGTTGCGGAACTCCGGCTGGCTTCGGAGCCGGCGATAGACCTCCAGGGTGATGTTCTTCAGGCTGCGCATCTCCATGTCTATGCACAGCGAGCCGCCGACCTCGACCACCCGGCGACATATGGGGACCAGCCTCTCCAGGATGCCCTCCACCGAGCCATCGAAATCGAGCGGGTCGGCCTGTGAGTAGAGCGCCGAGGGCTTGAGCGAGACGTCTATCCTCGGGGCGTGGCCCCAGTCGAGTTTATCGCCGCCGAGCGCCGGCCAGTCCGCTTGAGCGGCAGCGAGCGCGTCGAGGAGCTCCAGGTAGCGGGCCGCGTAGTCGTCGGCCTCCTTCTCGCTGATCGTGGCCTCGCCGAGCAGGTCGAGGGTGGCGGCGAAGCCCTCCTGGCGCAGTCGCTCGACCGTGCGGAGCGCCCTGGCGGGGTTTTCGCCGGCTATGAAGTGGCGGGCCATCATCTCGAGGTTCTTGCGGACCGTGGCGCCGGCGAGGCGCATGGTCAGGCGCCCGCCCAGCCCGGCGCCCTTCACCCCCCAACGCAACATCCGCGGCACCCCCTCGCCGCGGCCGAAATACTCCTCGAGGTGTCGGGAAAGCGACGAGGCGCTCCGCAAGTACGGAAGAACATCAATGAAGCGGAACAGCTGGACCTTGAAATCCTCGTTGCGCATGCACCAGTCGAGCGCCTTGCCGACCCACCAGCCGGTGTTGAAGACCGAGGGGGCCTCCTCGCCCATCAGATCGAAGAGCCCTCTGCCACGCTCGATAATCTGCTTTTCGAGTTGCGGCACGGCCAGCGGCTCCATCTGCACCTCCTTCCGGGATGTGCCCAGATTATAGGCTTGCCCGCCGCTCGTTGGCAAAAGCGATTAGTCGCCGCGGCGCCGCCACCTGTCGTCTCTCAATCCGCGTCGTGGAACCGGCCCTGTCGAAGTGGCCGGCCGTCGCTGGGCGTGCCTCGAGTGGTAGTGCGCCGTGGCGGGATGGGCTTTGGCACGCTTTTTGCACCGCAGTGAGTTGGCAGGCGAGAAGGAAAAGAATGCCGCGGCGGGCAGCCAACTCCAACTCGCCGTCGCGAAACGCCACGGGCTGAGCGCCTGGCGCTCTCTTGGCAAGCCATTCTTTTCCTTCCCGCCTGCATTGGAAACCCACGGTGCACAAAAGCGTGCCAAAGCCCATCCCGCCACGGCCTTCGCCCACCCTGACCCCTGGCCTCCTTGACAGTCTCAGACTCTCGAGCCCGTCCCCCTTCCAAGACACAAGGAGGAGAATTGAACCCGCAATCGGGAATCGCTGCCGTCGTCGCTTGAACGGAGGCGCTCGGATTGTTAGCATGCTAGTCGAAGTCAACCCTGGTGGGAATCATGACCCGTCTCCTCTCGATTCTCCCGCTTCTGTCGCTGGCCTGCGATTTCGCACTGGGCGGCGCCGGCGAGAGCGAATGGCCGTGTTTCCGCGGCTCGCCAGCCCTCAGGGGCATCGCCGACTGCCAGTTGGGGTCCTCACTCAAACTCCTGTGGCGATTCAAGACGGGGGACGTCGTCAAGTCGTCGCCCGTGGTTGCCGATGGGCGGGTCTTCGTCGGCTCCTGCGACGGCCACCTCTACGCCCTCGACCTGGCCAGCGGTAAGAAACTCTGGGCATTCAAGACCGACGACGCGGTCGAGGCCCCGCCGCTGGTTGTTGGCTCGGCCATCTACGTGGGCTCCGCCGACGGCGCGTTCTTTTGCCTCGACGCCCAGAGCGGCAGGCTCAGGTGGAAATACCCGACCGAAGCGCAAATCCTGGCCTCCGCGAACTACTTCTCCAACGATGGCCGCCTGCGGGTGGTCGTCGGCAGTTACGACTTCCGTCTCCACTGCCTCGACGCCGCCACGGGCAAGAAACGCTGGGTCGTCGAGACCGAGAACTATATCAACGGCGCCCCCGCCATTGCGGGCGACAAGATAGCCTTCGGCGGCTGCGATGCCTTCCTGAGGGTCGTCTCGGCACGCGACGGCCGTCAACTCCTCGCCATCGACACCGGCTCCTACGTCCCCGGCTCGGTCGCCATCGCGGACGGGAGAGCCTTCGTTGGGAACTTCGAGGGCGACCTCTTGTGTGTGGACATTTCCTCGGGCAAGGTGGTTTGGCGCTACAAGGGCGCCCAGTTCTTCTCCTCGCCGGCCGTCGGGCCCGACCGGGTGGTCGTCGGCTCGCGCGAGAAGAAACTCCATTGCGTTCGAAGGGCCGACGGCGCCAGGCTCTGGGTCTTTCGCGCGAAAGGCGCCGTGGACTCCTCTCCCGTGATCTGCCGCGACAAGGTGGTCGTCGGCAGCGACGACGGCCGCCTCTACCTCGTCCGGCTCGCCGATGGCCGACCCGTGGCCGCCTTCGAGATCGGAGCCGCCATCCCGTCGTCTCCTGCGGTTGTCGGCGGCCGAGTGCTCGTCGGCGCCGAGGACGGCTTCCTCTATTGCCTCGACGCGCGACTCTCCGAGGGGAGGTGACCCGATGAGCGAACCCCTGCTTGAACTCACCGACGTGGCCAAGACCTACGAAGACCCAGGCGGCGGGCCGCCGACGACCGTCCTGCGAGGCGTCTCGCTGAGGGTCGAGGCGGGAGAGTCGCTGGCGGTCGTCGGGCCTTCGGGTTCCGGCAAGAGCACGCTCCTGAACATCATCGGCGCGCTCGACCGCCCGACCTCGGGGACCGTCGTCCTCGATGGCCACGACCTGGCCACCCTCGACGACCCCGAACTGGCCAAGGTGCGGAATCGCCTCATCGGCTTCGTCTTCCAACTCCACCACCTCCTGCCCCAGTGCACCGTCCTCGAGAACGTCCTCGTGCCCACGCTGGCCGGGGGCGGGGAACCGGAGGCCGAGGAGCGCGCGCGGGCGCTCCTCGAGCGCGTCGGCCTCGCCGACCGCCTCCACTACTTCCCCGGCCAACTCTCCGGGGGTGAGCGGCAGCGCGTGGCCGTGGTCCGCGCCCTGATCAACAGCCCGAGGCTCCTCCTGGCCGATGAGCCGACCGGCTCGCTCGACCGCGCCTCGGCCGAGAACCTCGCCGAACTCCTCGCCGAACTCAACCGCGAGGAGGGCGTCACGCTCGTGATGGTCACCCATGCCGTGCATCTGGCCGAGCGGATGGGGCGCGTGCTCGAACTCCGCGACGGCGCGCTCGTGCCGGCGGGAGAGACGCCATGAGCGGCGCCACCCTCGTCCTGCGCAGCCTTCGCCACTACTGGCGCACCCATCTCGGCGTCGTCCTCGGCTCGGCGGTCGGCGCGGCCGTCCTGGTCGGAGCCCTGGCCGTCGGCGACTCGGTTCGCTTTTCCCTGCGCCATTTCGCCCTCGTGCGACTGGGCAAGACCGTCTCGGCGATGGACACCGGCGGACGGTTCTTTCGCGAGGCCCTCGCCTCGCACCTCGACGGGGCCGCGCCAGCCCTCCGCCTCAGCGGCCTGGCCGTCAGAGGCGACGGAGCCGCGCGAGCGAACGACGTCCAGGTCCTCGGCGTTGACCGCCGCTTCTGGTCGCTGGCCTCCGAGCCCCCAGCCCTCGACCTCGGCGACGACCAGGTGGCGCTCAACGCCAAACTCGCCAGGCAACTGGGCGTCGGTCCCGGCGACCAGGTTGTCCTTCGCTTCAACAAACCGAGCGTGGTCTCGCGCGACGCGCCGCTGTCGGTCTCGGCCGATTACGCCATCGCCCTCAGGCTCGACGTCGCCGCCATCGTGGATGACGAGGCCTTCGGGAGATTCGGCCTCGGGGCCAACCAACTGCCGCCCAACAACGCCTTCCTCTCGCTCGGCTATCTCCAGCGAAAGGTCGGCCTGGCGGGCAAAGCCAACCTCTTGCTCACCACCCTGTCCGCCGACGAGGCAAACGCCCGGCTGGAAGAACACTGGAGCCTCTCCGACGCAGGGCTGGAGGTCAGGAAACTGGAAGGCCCAGGCTGCCTGGAGTTGCGCTCCGAGCGCATCTTCCTCGAGCCGCCCGTGGCCGAAGCGGCCAACGCAATCCCGGGCGCGGTGGGCGTCCTGACTTATTTCGTCAACGAACTGAAGGTCGCCGAGCGAACGACCCCCTACGCGATGGTCAGCGCGATTGGCCGGCTCGACCGCGCGAGACTCGATCTCCCTCCACTGCCGCCCGACCTCGCCGGCGACCAGGTGGTGATCAACCAGTGGCTGGCCGACGACCTGGGCGCGAAGCCCGGCGACCGCCTGACGATGTCCTACTACATCGTCGGCCCGATGCGCCGACTGGTCGAGCGCCAGGCCGGCTTCACCGTCCGGACGGTCGTGCCGCTCACGGGAGTGGCCGCGGACGGGTCGCTGATGCCGGAGTTCCCCGGGATCGCCGAGGTCGAAAACTGCCGCGACTGGCGGCCCGGCATCCCCATTGACCTCTCGCGCATTCGCAAGAAGGACGAGGACTACTGGGACGCTCACCGCGGCACCCCGAAGGCGTTCATCGCGCTGGCCACCGGACGCCGACTCTGGAACAACCGCTTCGGGAATCTGACGGCGGTCCGTTATCCTCTGGCGGGCAATTCGGCCGCCTCACTGGCCTCGGCCATGCGCGCGAGGCTCGAGCCCGCCGCGCTGGGGCTTTTCTTCCGCCCAGTGCGAGAACTGGCCCTTGCCGCCAGCGGCCAGGCCCTCGACTTCGGCCAACTCTTCATCGGCTTGAGTTTCTTCCTCATCGCCGCCGCTGTGCTCCTGACCGCGCTCCTTTTCGTCTTCGGGGTCGAGCAGCGCAGGGAGGAGGTGGGCACTCTCCTCGCGTTGGGCCTCCGCCCGCGCCAGGTGGGGCGCCTGCTCGTGACCGAGGGCGCCACGCTCGCCTTCCTCGGCTCAGTCATTGGCTCGGCCGCCGGGACCGGCTACACCCGTCTCGTCCTCCATCTCCTCGCGACCGTGTGGCGGGGAGCGATTGCGCGAAGCGTCATCCTCTACCACGTCAATCCGTCGTCGCTGGCAATCGGCGCTGGGGCGGCGTTCGTCGTCGCGCTGGTGGCGATGTGGCTGACCCTGCGACGCCAGGTTCGCCGGCCACCGCGCGAACTCCTCGCCCTGGCCGAAGGCGGGGCGGCAGTGGCGCCGCGACCGAGCCGACGCTTCTTGACCTGGCTCGGCCTGGCCTTCATCCTCGGGGCGGTTGTCATCGTGGTCGCCCTCGGCCCGAGGCGCGACCAGGCGGCCGCCGCGGGTTTCTTCGGGGCCGGGGCGCTCCTGCTCGTCGGGGGCATCCTGCTCAGCCGAGGACTCCTGGTCGCGGCGCTCAGGCCGAGGCCACAGCCGAGCCGCTCCCTCGCTGCGCTCGGCTGGCGAAATGCCGCCAGGAGAAGGGGCAGGAGCCTGGGGGTCGTCGGGCTTCTGGCCTGCGGGAGTTTCCTCGTCGTGGCCGTCGGGGCGAACCGCAAGGACCCGTGGCTCGCTGCCCGCGAGCGGAGTTCGGGCACTGGCGGCTTCGGGCTCGTCGGGCGCTCGACCATTCCCATCTTCGAGGATCTCAACACGACCAGGGGCCGAGAGCTCTATGGCCTCGAGGAAAAGGAACTCGAGGGAGTGCAGGTCGTGGCGTTGCGGGTCCGGGAGGGCGACGACGCCAGTTGCCTGAACCTCAACCGTGCCCAACGCCCGACCCTCCTGGGCGTCCAGCCCGACGCGCTGGCCTCCCGCAAGGCATTCACTTTCGTCAAGACAATCGAGGAGACCGACCAGCCGTGGTCTCTACTACGCAAGGACCTCGGCCCCGGGGTGGTGCCTGCCGTCGGCGACGACGCCACGGTTACCTGGGGACTGGCGAAGAAGGTCGGCGACACACTCGACTACACCGACGACCGAGGGCGGCCCTTCAAGATCAGGTTGGTCGGCGTCCTCGCCAACTCGGTGCTCCAGGGGAATCTCCTCATTGCCGAGGAGCGGTTCGTGGAACTTTTCCCCTCGGCGGAAGGCTACCGGATGTTCCTGATTGACGCCCCCTGGGGGCGAGCCGACCAGGTGGGCAAGACGCTGATGGCGGCGCTCGGCGATGTGGGCTTCGAGGCAACCCCGGCCCCGCTCCGCCTGGCCGAGTTCACCACGGTCGAGAACACCTACCTCTCGATCTTCCAGATCCTCGGAGGTCTGGGACTGGTACTTGGGAGCATCGGCCTGGCGGTGGTGGTGATGCGAAATGTCCTCGAGCGCCGGGCGGAACTCGCGCTGCTTCGCGCGGTGGGCTTCCGGCGGTCCCGCATCCAGTGGATGGTCCTGAGCGAACACTGGGGCCTCCTGGCGATGGGCCTGGCCTGCGGGGTGGTGGCCGCGCTGGTGGCGGTCGTGCCGGCCCTCAGGTCGCCGGGGGCGGATGTCCCCTACGCCTCGCTCGCCCTCACTCTGGCGGCAATCGTCGCCGGGGGCCTGGCCTGGACGCTTCTGGCCGCCGCCGCGGCGCTGGCGGGCTCGCTTCTCCCCGCGCTGCGAAAAGAGTAAAATAGTGCGAAAAGA
This sequence comes from uncultured Planctomycetota bacterium, assembly GCA_964470215.1. Lineage (GTDB taxonomy): Bacteria > Planctomycetota > PUPC01 > DSUN01 > DSUN01 > CAYYCI01. The sequence continues at coordinate 21,676 of CAYYCI010000001.1, read as the reverse complement.
GTAAAATAGGTGGGGGGACGAACGGCAGGGAAGTCGTTGTGAGAGAACGCCTTCTGCCCGCTGCGGTGCCTGCGATGGTGGCCGTGGGGCTCGGCCTCGCGGCCATGTTGTGGCTCACCAGCAGCCCGGCTGCCGACCTACAGGCGAGGCTGCCTGGCACCGACCGCCGAAGCGCCAGAGCGACGGTCGAGCGGCCGGTGAAGTTGACGGGGATGGTGGTCCACGGCGTCGCTCAGGCGGCGGACATAGCGGGCTCGTGGCCGAGGTTTCGCGGGCCGAACTTCGACAACATCTGTCGCGACCCCACCCCACTGGCCCGCTCGTGGGGCGAGGGCGGGCCGCCGGCGCTCTGGTCGCGCCAACTCGGCGAGGGCTACGCCGGAGCAGTCGTCCACAAGGGGAGGGCCTACGTCCTCGACTACGACCACGAGGCCAAGGCCGACACCCTGCGTTGCCTCTCCCTGGCCGACGGACAGGAAATCTGGCATTTCTCCTATCCGGTCGAGGTCAAGCGCAACCACGGGATGTCGCGGACCCTCCCCGCTGTGACCGACAAGCACGTTGCGACCCTCGGGCCGAAGTGCCACGTCGCCTGTCTGGACGCCGAGACGGGGCAGCCCCGATTCCCGATCGTTGACCTCGTGAGGGACTTCGGGGCTAGGGTGCCGCCGTGGTACGCGGGGCAGTGTCCGCTCATTGACGGCGAGCGCCTGATCCTGGCGCCCGGCGGGCCGGACGCGCTCCTGATGGCCGTGGACTGCAACACGGGAAAAGTCCTCTGGAAGACTCCGAACCCCGACCGCTGGCGGATGACTCACTCTTCGGTGATGCCGATGGAGTTCGCCGGCAAGCGGATGTTCGTTTACTGCGCGAGCGGCGGGGTCGTGGGGGTGGACGCCCGGGATGGCTCGCTGCTGTGGAAGACGCCCGAATGGCGGATCAGCATCGCGAACGTCCCATCGCCGGTGCCGCTGGGCAACGGCCGGATTTTCCTCACCGGGGGCTACAACGCCGGGAGCATGATCCTCCAGTTGGAGGAGAAGGATGGGAAGATCGAGGCCAGGCCGCTCCTTCGGCTGAAGGCCAAGGTTTTCGACTCCCCCCAACACACCCCCATCCTCTACCAGGGACATCTCTACGCGGTGTGTGCCGATGGCCAGTTGGCGTGTGCCACGCCGGACGGCAAAGTCGTGTGGAAGAGCGGCGCGGCACACCGCTTCGGTCTCGGACCTTACCTTGTCTCGGATCAGGGGCTCCTCTACGTGATGAACGACACCGGGACGCTGACCCTGGCCGAGGCCAGCCCGGCGGGATTCAAGGTCCTGGCCCAGGCCAGGGTGCTCGATGGCCGGGAGAGTTGGGCTCCGATGACCTTGGTGGCGGGAAGGTTGATCGTCCGCGACACCGAGCGTATGGTCTGTCTCGACGTGGGCAAACATTGAGATGAGACGAGGCGGCTTTTCTTTCGTTGCACTTCTGATCGCCGTGGCGATCGTCGCAGCGGCTGCGGTGGCCATCGTGGTGGTGTTCCGGACCGACACACGCGGCACCGCCGGCAGCGGCCTGGGCAAGGACTTCACCTACGACGTGAGCGCGTTTCGCAAAGTGGACCCGGCCCTGGTGAAGTATCGCCAGGTGCGCAGCATCCCGGTCGGCCTGGACGACGTGGGCGGCCTCGCGCGCGACGGCGCCGGGCGCCTCTACGTGGCCGCCGACGGCAAGGTGCGCATCCTGGACGCCAGCGGCGCCGTCCTCTCCGACATCGCCACCAGGGGGCGGGCCCGCTGCGTGGCCGTGGACGCCGATCGGACGCTCTTCGTCGGCGTCTTCGACCACATCGAGGTCTACGACCCCAAGGGGAAACTGAAGGCATCGTGGAAGCCGCCCGACAAGGATGCCTTCATCACCGGCATCGCACTGGCCGAGGAGAACGTCTTCGCAATTGACCCGGGGGCGGCGGTGGTTTATCGCTACGACCGCTCCGGGAAACTGCTCAAGCGCATCGGCAGGAAGGACTCCGAGCGCAACATCCCGGGCCTGGTCTTCCCCAGCCTCCACGGCGACCTGGCGGTCGGGCCGGAGGGCCTGCTCTGGGTGACCAACTGCGGGCGCTTCAGGGTCGAGGGCTACACCTTCGATGGCGACCTGGAGGTCCATTGGGGCAAGCGCGGCTTCGGGATCGAGGGCTTCTGTGGGTGTTGCAACCCCACGAACCTCGCCATCTTGAGGGAGGGCCTCTTCGTCACGAGCGAGAAGGGCATCCCGAGGGTGAAGGTCTGCGACCTGGAGGGGAAGGTCGTCGAGGTGGTCGCGCCGCCGGGGGTCTTCGACAAGGACGCAGTGGACCTCGACCTGGCGACCGACCCCGACGGGAGGGTCTACGTGCTGGACCCTGAGACCTCGACCATCCGGGTCTTCGAGCGGAGCGCCAGATGAACGAGCGCGGAGAGGAACGCCGCGAGGCGATGGCGAGGCTCGCCCGGTGGTGTGCTATCGGGGCGCTGGCGGGTCTCGGTGGGCGACTGGCAGTCAGAGCGCTGGCCGACCCCGAGGCTTGCAAGCGCGCCTACCGCTGCCGCGGCTGCCCGCTCTGGCCAGAGTGCGATTTGCCCGGGGCCAGGAAGTGGCGATGAACGAGAAGGAAAAGCCGATGGACCGACGCGAGTTCCTGCGCAGCGGCCTGCGCGGGGCGTCGTTGCTGGGCCTCGGAGCCGCCGCGGGCGTCCTGGCCACCAGGAGCCGGGGCGACGGCCTCGTCTGGCAACTCGACCCCAACAAGTGCACCCGCTGCGGGAACTGCGCCACCTACTGCGTCCTGAAGCCCTCGGCGGTCAAGTGTGTCCACGCCTACGCTCTCTGTGGCTACTGCGAACTTTGCACCGGCTACTTCGAGCCGGAACCAATCGAACTGAACACCGGGGCCGAGAACCAGAACTGCCCCGTCGGCGCGATCGTCCGCACGTTCGTCGAGGACCCCTTCTACGAGTATCGCATAGACGAGGACCTCTGCATCGGGTGTGCGAAGTGTGTGGAGGGATGCGTGGCGTTCGGGAATGGGTCGCTGTTCCTCCAGGTTCGCCACAACCTGTGCGTGAACTGTAACGAATGTTCGATCGCGGTGGCGTGTCCCGCCGAGGCGTTCGTGCGCGTGCCCGCTGAGCACCCCTACATCTATCCGAAGCATTTCGGCTATTCTCCGGCCCTCGAGGAAGAGGAGGGGGATTGAGAAGACTGGCCGCCACGCTAGCGATCCTGGTCGGGATGGCCGCTGTTTGTCCCGGGGCGTTAGCGGCCGAGCGCTTCCCCACTCCCGAATTCACCTCCGGCTACGAGTTGCCGAAAACCGAACATCCGCCGCCACGGGCAGCGGCCCTCGAGTGGCTGGACGTTGGGCTTTTGGTCGTGGCGCTTGGCCTGGCGTCATACTTCGCCTTTCGCCTGCGTTCGCGGCGGGCGCTCTTCGCCCTCGCCGTTGCCTCGCTCTTCTATTTCGGGTTCGTCAGGGGCGGGTGCATATGTCCCGTGGGGGCGGTGCAGAATGTCGTGCTGGCCATCTTCCAGCCCACCTATGCGATTCCGCTCACCGTTTTGCTTTTCTTCCTCTTACCGCTTTTTTTCGCTTTGGTCTTCGGGCGGGTGTTTTGCTCGTCGGTTTGCCCGCTCGGGGCGCTCCAGGACCTGGTTCTCATCCGGCCCGTGAGGGTGCCGGGGTGGTTGGAGGAGGCGCTGCGCCTGCTGGCCTACGCCTATCTGGGAGCCACGGTGGTCTTCGCGGCGACCGGCGCGGCTTTTCTCATCTGTCGCTACGACCCGTTCGTCGGGTTCTTCCGCCTGAGCGGCTCGCTCAACATGGTGCTTTTCGGCGCTTGCGTCCTGGTGATCGCGCTTTTCGTCGGGAGGCCCTACTGCCGCTTCTTCTGTCCCTATGGCGTGCTGCTCTCCTGGCTCTCGCGGGTGTCGAGCCGGCGGGTGACGATCACGCCCGATGAATGCGTGAGGTGTCGTCTGTGCGAGGACTCGTGTCCCTTTGGGGCGCTGCGCGCTCCGGTGGAACCCCCGACCAGGCGTCAGCGCCTGGCTGGCCGGCGTCGCCTCGCCTACTTGTTGGCTCTGGCGCCGGTGTTGGTGGGTCTGGGAGCGTGGGGCGGGGGTGCGCTTGGCACCCCGTTCTCGAAACTTCATGCCACTGTCGCGCTGGCCGAGCGGGTGCGCCTGGAGGAAGAGGGCGAGGTCGAGGACACGACCGACGCAAGCGAGGCATTCCGCGAGACAGGCCGCCCGCCCGAGGAACTCTACGCCGATGCGCTGGCGCTCAGGCGCCAGTTCGCCCTCGGCGGAAGGCTCTTCGGCGCCTGGATGGGCCTCGTGGTCGGGGTGAAACTCCTGGCCCTCTCGGTGTGGCGGACGCGCGCCGACTACGAGGCCGACCGCGCGCTTTGTGTGGCTTGCGGGCGGTGCTACGACTATTGCCCCGTGGAACGCCAGCGGCGCAAGGCGCTGAGTGAGGCGAAGCCGCTATGACTGGTGCCGAAGCAAAGGCCCAGCTGCGAGACCTCTCCGCCTGGCGCAAGGCCGCCGTGGCCACTGCGGCCGTCGCCGGGCTGGTCTCGCTCTTCGTGGCAGTGGTGATGATCTCGTTCAGCCTCAGGAGCCGCGCGGCAGACATCCGCGACGCCGACGCGCTGGCTAAACTGAAGTTCGCGCTCCGCGAAGACCGCGCCAACGACGACCTGCGCCAGAAGATTCGCGCCCTCGACCTGCGCCTGCGCCAGAGTTATTTCTCGCGGACGCGGCTCATGCTCACGGGGCGCTACCTCCTGGCGGTCGGGCTTGTGGTTTTCGCCGCCTCGGCCAAAGTCGCCCGCGAGTTGGGCAAGCGTCCGCCGATGCCGACAGGCGCTCCGGAGCCGACGGGACCCGACGCGCCGGCCTGGCGCCGTGCAAGGAGAATCGTGGCGACCACGGCCGCCGGATTGCTGGCGGTCGCGGCGGGACTGGTCGCCGGGACGACCACGCCGCTCGTCCAGCGGAAGGCCCCGTCCGCGCCACCCTGGCCATCGGCCGAAGAGATGGCCGCGAACTGGCCGCGCTTCCGGGGGCCGGGCGGCCTTGGGCTGGTCAGGCAGGGCAATTATCCGCTGGCCTGGGACTGCAAGACGGGCAAGGGCGTGGTCTGGAAGAGCGAGATTCCGCTCCCCGCGCCTAGTTCGCCGGTGGTCTGGAGCGAGCGACTGTTCCTGACGGGCTCGGACAAGAAACACTACGAGGTCTTCTGCTACGAGACCAAGAGCGGTCAACTCCTCTGGCGGAAGGACCCGCGCCCCATCCCGGGCAGCCCGGCCAAGTTTCCCGAGGTGATGGAAGCGGTTGGCTACGCGGCCCCGACGCCCGTGACCGACGGTCGGCGGGTCTATGCGCTCTTCGCCACGGGCGACATCGCGGCGTTCGACTTCCAGGGCCGCAGGGCGTGGGCGCGGAACCTCGGAGTGCCCGACAACTCCTACGGCCATGCCTCCTCGCTCGCTCTCTGGCGCGACCGGCTGATCGTCCCGTACGACCAGGCCGCGCCCGACGACCACAAGTCGAAACTCATCGCCCTCGACACCCGCACGGGACAGACCGTCTGGGAGACCCCGCGCGAGAGTCCCCAGACCTGGATGACCCCCATCGTGGCGCCGACACCCTCGGGCGAACAGATCATTTGTTGTTCCGACCCGTTCGTCTCGGCCTACGAGGTTGCCACGGGCAAGGAGGTCTGGCGGGCGGAGGTTCTCGGGGGGGAGATTGCGCCCTCGCCAGTGTGTGTGGATGGCGTGGCCTACGTTGCCAACTCCGGCTCCTATGCCGCCGCCATCCGAACCGACGGCAAGGGCAATGTGACGGAGACCCACATCCTGTGGAAAGGCGAGGAGGGCCTGCCCGATACCTGTAGCCCGGTCACCGACGGCAAACTCCTCTTCCTGCTCGACAACACCGGCATACTGACCTGCTACGACGCGAAGACGGGCGAGAAGGTCTGGGATGCGGAACTCGAGATGCCGTGTTCGGCCTCGCCGACCATCGTCGGCGACAGGCTCTACGTCTTCACCGAGAAGGGCGTGGCGGTCGTGGTGGCGGTGGCGCGGAAGTTCAAGGAACTGGCTCGCTCGCCCATCGGTGAGCCTGTGCGCGCCACCCCGGCATTCGTCGGCGGGAGAATCTACGTCCGCGGGAAAAAACACCTCTTCTGCATCGGCGCGAAATGAGCGAGATTGACCTGAGCGCGGTGGACAGAGCGGTCGAGCGTCTGGGACGAACGGCCGAGGCCCTCATCCCGCTCCTCCAGGCCATCCAGAAGGAGTATCGCTATCTGCCGCAGGAGGCGCTCGAGCGCCTCTGCGAGATCACCGAGATCAGCCCGGCGGCGGTCGCCGGGGTCTCGACGTTCTACTCCCAGTTTCGCCACAAGCCGATGGGCGAACACATGGTGCGGGTGTGTGTGGGCACGGCTTGCCACGTCAAGGGCGCGCCGCTGGTCCTCGATGCCTTCCACCGCCACCTGGCAATTCCCGAGGGCGACGACACCGACCCCGACCGCCGCTTCACGGTCCAGAGCGTCGCTTGCATGGGCTGTTGCACCCTGGCACCGGTGGTGCAGATCGACGGCGTCACCTATGGCCACCTGACCCCGGACACCGTGCCCAAGGTTCTCCGCGACTTCCTGGAGCTCGAGGAGTCGGGCGAGCGACGCGGCTGGGCGGAACACGAGGCCGGCGCTGGCGCCGCCGAGGCGGAAATCCGCATCTGCCTGGACTCGTGTTGCCTGGCGCGCGGCAGTGGCCGTCTCCACGTGGCGCTTGAGAACGCGCTAGCCAAGTTCGGTACGCCGGCGCGCCTGAAGCGGGTCGGGTGCGTGGGAATGTGCGACCAAACCCCGCTCGTCGAAGTCGTCCAACGCGGGCGGCGGGCCGGCCTCTACGGCCGCGTGGAGCCCGAGGATGCCGAGGCGATCATCCTCCGCCACTTCCGCCCCCGCGGCCTCGCGCGGAAGGCCAAGGCCCTGACGGTGCGGGCACTGGACGACCTCCTGACCGACGCCGCGCGGCAACCGGCGAGGCGCTACCAACTCGAGGTCCGCGACCCGCCCGTCGCGTCCTTCCTCGGGCCCCAGCGCCACATCGCCACCGAGTGTTGGGGCGAGATCGATCCGGTGGACATAGACGAGTATCTCGCCCATGAGGGCTTCTGCGCGCTCGAGCGCGTCGTCAAGGAGCTCGGTCCGGAGGGGGCCATCGAGGAGGTGAGCCGCAGCGGCCTGCGCGGGCGCGGCGGGGCCGGCTACCCCACGGGCCTGAAGTGGCAGGCCGTCCGCTCCCAGCCCGCCGGGCCGAAGTTCGTCGTCTGCAACGGCGACGAAGGCGACCCGGGCGCCTTCATGGACCGCATGCTTCTCGAATCCTATCCCTACCGGGTCATCGAGGGGATGATCATCGCGGCTTTCGCAGTGGGCGCCTCGCGCGGCTACTTCTACATCCGCGAGGAATACCCGCCGGCGGTGCGGCGCGTGCGCGAGGCGCTCGAGCGGTGTCGCGAGCGGGGCTACCTGGGCCAGAACATCCTCGGCTCGGGCTTCTCGCTCGAGGTGACGATAATGGAAGGGGCGGGGGCATTCGTCTGCGGCGAGGAGACGGCTCTGCTGGCCTCCATCGAGGGCAAACGCGGGATGCCGAGGCTCCGGCCCCCCTATCCGGCCGAGCGCGGTCTGCGCGGCAAGCCCACCCTGGTCAACAACGTCGAGACCCTCGCCCTCGTGCCCTGGATCATCCGCCACGGCGCCGAGGCATTCGCCGCAATCGGCACCGCCAGGAGCAAGGGCACCAAGGTCTTCGCCCTCGCCGGCAAGGTCGCCCGCGGCGGCCTGATCGAGGTGCCGATGGGCACGACCATCCGCGAGATCGTCGAGGAGATCGGCGGGGGCGTCGCCCCGCCACAACACGCGCTCACGCCCAGAAACGCCACAGGGCGCTTCAAGGCGGTCCAGATCGGCGGGCCGTCCGGCGGGTGCATACCCGCCGCCCTCGGCCACATCCCCGTGGACTACGAGGCGCTCACCGAGGCCGGGGCCATCATGGGCTCCGGCGGATTCGTCGTCCTTGACGAACACGACTGCATGGTGGACATCGCCCGCTACTTCCTCCAGTTCACCCAGGACCAGTCGTGTGGGCGCTGCACGTTTTGTCGGATCGGCACCCGCCGCATGCTCGACATCCTCAACCGACTGTGTGAGGGCAAGGGGCGGAAGGGCGACCTCGAAGAACTCGAGCGCCTCGCCCTGATGGTCAAGCGGGGAAGCCTCTGCGGCCTGGGCAAGACCGCGCCCAACCCCGTGCTGACCACCTTGCGCTACTTCCGCCACGAATACGAAGCCCACATCGAGGGCCGCTGCCCGGCCGGCCGGTGCAAGGCCCTCATCACCTACCACATCACCGACGAATGCATCGGCTGCACGCTCTGCGCCCAGCACTGCCCAGCCGACGCAATCGAGATGAGGCCCTACGAGAAACACGAGATCGATCCGGAGAAATGCGTCCGCTGCGGCACCTGTCGGGGCATCTGCCCGACCGATGCCGTCGAGGTCGAGTGAGAACAAATGCCGAAACTGACCATTGACGGCAAGCCGGTGGAAGCCGAACCCGGGGCAACCATCCTCCAGGCGGCCCGGTCAGTGGGGATCGAAATCCCCACGCTGTGCTACGCCGACGGCCGCGAGCCGCTGACCTCGTGTTTCGTCTGTGTGGTCAGGGTCGAGGGCAAGGAGAACCTCGTCCCCGCCTGCGCGACGAAGGCCGAGGACGGCATGGTGGTGGACGCCTCGAGCGAGGAGGTCAGGGAGGCGCGGCGCGTGGCCCTCGAACTCCTCCTCAGCGACCATCTCGGCGATTGCATCGCCCCGTGCCAGGCCGCCTGTCCAGCAGGGATGAACATTCCCCTGATGATCCGCCAGATCGCCCGTGGCGAGTTCCGCCAGGCGGTCGCCACTGTCCGTCGCCGCATCGCGCTGCCTGCGGTCCTCGGCCGCATTTGTCCTGCGCCCTGCGAGCGCGCTTGTCGGAGGGGACAACACGACGCCCCGGTGGCGATCTGCCTGCTCAAGCGGTTCGCCGCCGACACCGACCTGGCGCGGGACGAGCCAACCTTGCCACAGAAGAAGGAGCCGTCGGGCAAGCGGGTGGCGGTCGTCGGCGCCGGGCCGGCCGGCCTGGCCGCCGCCTGGCACCTGGTCATTCTCGGCCACGAGCCGACCATCTTCGAGGCCAACGACAGAGCCGGCGGCACCCTGCGCTCGGCGCTGTCGCCCGAACGCCTGCCGCCCGAGGTGCTCGATTCCGAGATTGCCCTGGTCGAGAGGATGGGCGCGAGGCTCGTCACCGGACGGCGAATCGAGAATGCGACGGAACTCCTCGCGGACTTCGATGCGGTCGTCGTGGCGGTCGGCGGGGTGATAGACGACGAGGGCGCGGCGCTCGGATTGCCTCTTGCCAGGGAAGGCATCGAGGCCGACCGCCGCAGCCTCGCCACCCCCATTGCCGGCATCTTCGCGGCGGGCAGCGCCGTGAGGCCGAAGAGGATGGCCGTCCGCTCCGTTGCGGAGGGCCGGGTCGCGGCCGTCTCGGTTGATCAGTTCCTCAAGGGCCAGGAGCCGACCGGCCCCGAGCGCGAATTCAGCGTCCACATGGGCCGCCTGAGCGATGCGGAGATGCAGCGACTGGTCGCGCTGGCGGACGGCCGCTCACGTGTGGAGCCTGCCGGGGATGGCTTCGTCGAGGCCGAGGCCAGGGCAGAGGCGGCCCGCTGCCTCCACTGCGACTGCCGCAAACCCGTCTCGTGCAAACTCCGCCGCTACGCCGCGGCCTATGGCGCGAAGCCCACTCGCTACAAGGACGAACGCCGCTCCCTCGAACTCTGGACAGATCATCCTGAGGTCATCTACGAGCCTGGGAAGTGCATTCGCTGTGGCCTGTGCGTCCAGATCGCGAGCCAGGCGGGGGAGCAATTGGGCATGGCCTTTCTGGGGCGTGGCTACGAGGTGGTGATCGCGCCGCCGTTCTCGCGGCCGTTGAGCGAGGGGCTGCGGCGCGTGGCTGCCGAGTGTGCCGCGGCCTGTCCCACCGGCGCTCTCGCCCTCAGGTCCTCCGAAGAGCACCAGTCCTGAACGCGGCCTCGACCTCTGACTGGCGCCTCGCTGCGCACCGACGCCCGGGGCAGGGGGGGCCCGGGCGTCGGTTGCCTGTTGTTGTGGTGGCGGCTCAGACCTTCACCCAGCGTGAATTGTTCTTGGCGCTCTTGACCGCCGCCTCGACGAACTTCATGTGCATGACGCCGTCATGGACGTTCGCATACTTCGAGCCGTCACACTTGAACTTCTTCCCCGCGTTGTAGAGGCGGACGTCCTTCTCGAACTCGCGGTGGAGCCTCGCGAAGGCGTCGTGGAATGCCTCGCAATGGCCGGACGGGATGGTAGGCTCGTCGAGGAGCCACTTGGGGACTCTGCCAAGAACCGGGTCGCGCTCAGGCACGGCGTTGCGCCAGTACTCGTGTTGCACGCCGTCGAGGGTGTGGATGGTCACCCGCTCGGCGTCCTCCTGTCGCCAGGCCAGGGTGCCCTTTTCACAGGCGACCTCGATCCCGAGGTCGTTCTTGTGGCCGATGCAGATCTGGCTGGCGCGGACGATCGCCCTGCCGCCGTTGGAGAGTTTGCAGTAGACGGTGAAGTGGTCGTCGAGTTGTCGGCCCGGGAGGAAGGTCTCGATCATGCCGCGGACCTCGGTGACCTCGAGGCCTGTGACGAATCGGAGTTGCATGTAGGCGTGGGTGCCGATGTCGCCGCCGCAGCAACTGGCCCCCGCTCGCTTCGGGTCGGTGCGCCAGGAAGCCTGCTGCTGGCCGGTGTCCTCGAGTTTCGTGGCCAGCCAGCCCTGGAGGTAGTAGGCATCCACCCAGCGCACCTCGCCGAGTTTCTTGTTGCGGATCACCCAGCGCGAGAACCAACTGGTCCAGTGGCCCAGGTAGGTGTGTGCGACGCCGAAGGGGATTTTCCGCTTTTCCACCTCGCGGGCCAGTTGCACCGCTTGCCTCGAGGTCACCGTCAGCGGCTTCTCGCAGAAGACCGGGATGCCCGCGCGCAGACACTTGATCGCCGGGTCGTAGTGGACGAAGTTGGGCGTGACGATCAGGATGTAGTCCACCCGCTCGCTTTTTGGCTTTCGGGCCTGGTCCTTGATCATCTCGTCGTAACTGGGGTAGCCCTGGATGGGGTAGGGCCACTCGGCCGCGTACTTCATCGCCAATTCGGCGTTTTCGTGGAGGGCGCCGCAGACTACCCTGCGGGTGCCGTCCATGTGGATGGCCTTCTGGTGGGGGTTGACGATGAACGCCCCGCCACCGCCTCCGATCAGCCCGACCTTCAAGACCTCTTGCGCCATTCCTCAGTCCTCCAACCGCGTGGTTCAGGAGCGAGCCGCCGGCCCCGTGGCCCGGCGGAAACCCTCTGCCGCACGAGCGCCCTCGCCAACGGCGCGGGCGATTTTACCACCGAGATTTCCTTTGTCAAACGTCTTGGCGAGTTCGAGCGTAATCCCAGATTGCCGCCAGACGGCTGGCACGATTGGGCTTTGGCACGCTTTTGTGCACCGTGGCTTTCCAATGCAGGCGAGAAGGAAAAGAATGCCGTGGCGGCCAGCCGGCTCCGCTGGTCGTTAGAGAAAGCCGCGGACCGAGCGCTTCGCGCCAAATGGAATGGACAAGACATTCTTTTCCTTCTCGCCTGCCAATTGATTGCGGTGCAAAAAGCGTGCCAAAGCCCAACCGTCCCGGCGATTCGCTCGCTGCTGCTCTCCTCTCGCTGGCAATTTTCCCCACCGCCGCTATCCTTGGGTGCGCCATGGCTTCAGTTGCCGCGGGTCTGGACGTTCTTCGCCGCGAAGGCTTCGCGCCCCTGGCGGGGCGGCGCGTGGGCCTCATCACCAACCATTCCGGCCTGGCGGGCGACGGGACGCCGAACGTGGCGCTTTTCGCCGCGGCCCGCTCGTTCACCCTCGTCGCCCTCTTCAGCCCCGAACACGGCTTCGAGGGCACGCTGGAGACCGACACGATCCCCGACGGGGTGCACGCCCCCACCGGCCTGCCGCTCTACAGCCTCTACGGGGCGACCAGGCGGCCGACCCCCGCGATGCTCGAGGGCCTCGACGCCCTGGTCTTCGACATCCAGGACTCCGGCACCCGCCACTACACCTACGTCTCGACCCTGGGCTACGCGATGGAGGAGGCGGCGCGGCTCGGGCTGGACTTCTTCGTGTTGGACAGGCCGAACCCCATAGACGGCCTCGACATCCACGGCCCGGTGCTGGACCGCGGCGCGGAGTCGTTCGTCGGCTACCACACGGTGGCCCTCCGCCACGGCATGACGGTCGGCGAGATGGCCAGGATGTTCGCCGCCGAGCGCGGCCTGGGCCTCGACCCCGAGGTCGTGGCGATGGAGGGCTGGGGCCGCGCGATGTGGTTCGACGCGACGTCGCTGCCGTGGGTCAATCCCTCGCCGAACATCCGCTCGGTTGACCAGGCGCTGCTCTATTCCGGCCTCGGCTTCCTCGAGACCACCAACCTGTCGGTGGGCAGGGGCACCGAGCGCCCCTTTGAGCAGTATGGCGCTCCGTGGCTCGATGGTCGCGCGCTCGCCGGGCGGCTCGCGCGCTACGCCATCGAGGGCGCGAGGGTCGTCCCGGCCGACTTCGTCCCATCGGCCAGCACCTTCGCCGGCCAGAGGTGCTCGGGGGTCCGAGTGGTGGTGGTTGACCGCCAGCGGCTCAATCCCATTCGCCTGGGGCTGGCGCTCGCCAGGGAACTCGTCCTGGCCTATCGCGACCGGTGGGAGGCCGAGAAGTGCGGAAGGCTCCTCGGGTGCCAACGAACCCTCGAGGCCCTCCTGGCGGGCGCTCCACTCGATGAGATCGAGGCGACTTTCGAACCCGACCTCGGCGAGTTCCGGGCCAGGCGCGAGGGCTTTTTGCTCTACCGCGAGGACACGAGGCGTTGACCCGGGGCGAGGCGGTAGCCGCGGAGGAGTTCCGCTGCCGGCATGACCTTCTTGCCGGCCGGCTGGACTTCCAGGAGTTCAAGGAGACCTTGGCCGGTCTCCACCGCCATGGTCTCGCCCTGGGCTCTGGCTATGCGTCCCGGCTCGACTGCGCGGCCTTCGGCCGCCCTCGCGCGGCGAACGACCATCCGCAACGGCTCCTTGTCTGGGCGGAGCCAGAAGGTGAACGCCCCGGGCCACGGCTGCATCGCCCGGACGAATCGGTCCAGGAAGTCCGCGGGGCGCTCCCAGGGAATCGCGCCGTCGGCCTTCGAGAGCGCAGGTGCGTAAGTGGCCGCCGCGTGGTCCTGAGGGCGGGGCGTTGCCTTCCCCTCGGCAATCGCCGCAAGGGTCGCCACGAGGAGTTCGGCGCCCAGGTGTGCCAGCCGCCGCGAGAGGTCGCCAGCCGTCTCCCCGGGCACGATGGCCGTCCGCTCCTGGGCGAAGATGTCCCCGGCGTCCATCTCCTCGCTCATCCTCATGATGGTCACGCCCGTCTCGGCGTCGCCGGCGAGGATCGCGTGGGGAATCGGCGCGGGGCCGCGGTGGCGCGGCAGGAGCGATGGGTGGATGTTGAGGCACTCGGACCCGGGGACCTCGATCAGGGCGCGGCCCAACTTCCGCCCATAGGCCGCCACGACGATGAAATCGGGTGACGACCGCCGCAACTCCTGGAGGAAAGCCGGCTCGTTGGGGTCTTCGGGCTGGCGGACCGCCAGGCCGCGCTCGAGGGCGAACGCCTTGACCGGCGAGGCGAGGCGCTTGCGCCCTCGACCCGCGGGCCGGTCGGGCTGGGTGACGACCAGCGCGATCTCGTGGCCGGCCTCTCGAAGAGCGGACAGGGCCGGAAGAGCGAATTCGGGAGTGCCGAAAAAGATGATGCGCACGCGGGCGGTGTGCCTCAATACCTCGATAGAACGTAGCGTTTCCAGCGAGCCTCGAAGGTCTTGACGGGGATTCCGAAAATCTCCTCGAAGATGCCGGCCTGGAACTCGAAGTCCTGCTTGGCCGCGCTGGCCCTGGCTCGCTCGAGGTCCTCGGCGCTCTGGATGTGGATGAACCCCCCGGTCTTCGGCGAACGGTCCTTGATGGCCAGGATGAATTTCGCAGTCTTCCGCCGCAGTTCCTTGGTCGCGGTCATGAAGTCAATGAGGCTCCAGGCCTGCGCGTAGCCCTCGTGGTCGGTCGGCGGGAAACTCATCACCCAGAAGTCCTTGAGCGGTCGCGCCGTGCGGTTGCGGACGATCCGTTTGGCTATTCGGCGGCTGATCGCCAGGCGCGAGTCCGAGGGGTGGTGCATGAACTCGAAGTACTGCGCGAAACCCTCGTGGAGCCACGTGTTCAGCGGGACCTCGCGGCGGAAGAGTTGAAGGAAGACGTGGGTCATTTCGTGGATCAAGGTCTGCTGGAGTTTCACGTCGGTCCGCCCGCGGCGGAACAGGACGATGAGCGGGTCGCGCTTGCGCGGGACGGCATAGCCACCGGACATTGCGGCGCCGATCCCGTGGTGGTCGGCGGCGAAGCGCGCGAACTGCTCGTGCTTCTCGAAGAGGTAAACGTGGCAGGCCCCCTCCCACACCGTCTCGGTCTGTGGGACCTGGAAGATGTCCGAGAACCTCTTATACGCCTTCTCACACAGGCTGGCATAGAGCATGCCCACCCGGGGCGCGACCGAGAACTCGACGACGAAGTGAGGCGTGGTGACCTTGTAGGGGCAGTCCTCGCCCCTGGTGATCTTCGGCCTGGCGGCCAGCGCGGGCGCCGCCGCGATCAGGAGAGCCAGGGCCGCGACCCCTCGCCTCATCATGCCTATCCCTCCTTCAACTGGCGCTCCCCGCTCGGGGAGCTGGCCCCGGGGTGAACCACTATCTCGTCGCCCGGCCCCGCCGCCCTGCGGATGGCCGGGAGGTGGCGCGGCTCGCAGCGGGCCTCGATCACCACGTGGTCGTCTTCCCTGTGGCGGCTGACGACCCTGGCGAGGTTGTGGACGCAGGCCAGGAGGCGCCCGTTGCCGCAGTGGGCGCGGACCGTCACCACCCGCTCGCGCTCTGCCACCAACTCCAGAACCCGCTTCCTGAGCGCCTCGAGGCCGTCGCCGCGGAGCGCCGAGACGCGGACGTAGTCGCTGAGGATGGCCGTGAGCATCTGAGCCTCGGTCGTGGGGCGCGCCTTGTCAACCTTGTTGAGAACGTGCAGCACCGGAATCTCGCCGCAGCCGATCTCCGCCAGCACCCCCCGCGCTGTCTCATACTGGTGAAAGCAGTCGGCGTGGCTGATGTCTATGACGTGGAGCAGGAGGTCCGCCTCGTTGGCAACCTCGAGGGTGGCGTGGAACGAGGCCACGAGGTGGTGTGGCAGACGCCGGATGAACCCCACGGTGTCGCTCAGGAGCACCCGCCGCTTGCCGTCCAGGTGCCAGATGCGGGTGCGGGTGTCGAGGGTTGCGAACAGGCGGTCCTCGACGAACGCCTCGGCCCCGGTCAGCGCGTTCATCAGGGTGCTCTTGCCCGCGTTGGTGTAGCCGACCAGACACACCCTGAACTCCCCTCGGCGGGCGACCACCTCTCGATGCTTTCTTCGTGCGATTGCGGCGAGTTCGCGGCGGATGTCGCGCATCCGCTGGGCAATCAACCGGCGGTCGGTCTCGATCTGGCGCTCGCCCGGGCCGCGGGTGCCGATTCCGCCGCCGTGGCGGTCCAGGTGGCTCCACATGCGGGTCAGGCGAGGGAGCGTGTATTCCAGTTGGGCGAGTTCCACCTGGACCTTCGCCTGGCGGGTCTTCGCCCGCGTGGCGAAGATGTCGAGGATCAGTTCGCTGCGGTCGAGGACCTTGGTTTCGGTGACGCGCTCGAGGTTGCGTATCTGGGCGGGGCTGAGATCGTGGTCGCAGATCACGGCGTCGGCCCCGAGGGCCTTGCAGAGGTCTCGCAGTTCCTCGGCCTTGCCCGGCCCGATGTAAGTCGCGACGTTGATCTGGCGGAGTTTCTGGGTCAGGCGGCCGACGACCAGGGCGCCCGCCGTCTCGGCCAGGCGTTCCAGCTCGTCCAGCGGCCCCTCGCCGCCGTGGTCCTCGTCGGGCAGGAGCGTCCCCACCAGCACCACGCGCTCTTGGCGAACCGACAACTCGTCCCGTCGCGCGTCCTGCAACCGAGTTTCCTGAAACAGGTCCTCTCTCCCCTCAATCGGATTCTAAGCCCCCCGGCGCCAGGAGTCAAGAGCTTGGCTTCGGTTCGCTGCGCGAGGGGCGGTGTGTCCGCTCTCACGCGATCCCCGGCTCTTCAACCCAATTGTGGCATATCCGTGAGGAAGCCCGGAATGAAAGCATATCAGGGCGGGGTGGACATTGTGGACAAGCCGTTGGCGGCGCATCTATGAGGAAACCCAGGACGGCAGGGCGCCGGGGCGTGTGGCTGACGCGTGGCGGGACGCC
Source organism: uncultured Planctomycetota bacterium (assembly GCA_964470215.1). Classification (GTDB taxonomy): domain Bacteria; phylum Planctomycetota; class PUPC01; order DSUN01; family DSUN01; genus CAYYCI01. The sequence continues at coordinate 5,135 of CAYYCI010000001.1, read as the reverse complement.
TCGCCTACGGGTGGCGGAAGCTGAGGATGCCCTCTTCGGTGATCAGGAGGTGGACGGGTAGGTCGGTGGGGCCGTGGGGGACGGCCTGGAGGACCTGACAACTGTGGGCGATGCCACAACGAAGCGCGCGAAACCCAGGACGGGCCATGTAGCGGTCGTAGTATCCAGCCCCGCGGCCCAGGCGGTTGCCCTCCTTGTCGAAGGCTCGCGCTGGGACGACCACGAGGTCTATCTGGTCGTGGGGGACGACGGGGCGGTCGGTCGGCTCCAGGATGCCCATCGCGCCCGGGGCAAGGTCGCGCTGCGGCTTCTCGATGAGGTGGGCTTCCATGGTGCGTCGGCGGGTGTTGATTTTCGGCACGACGACCCGCTTCCCCGCTGCGATGGCGTCGCGGATGATCCCCAGGGTTTCGACCTCGTCGGGGAGCGCGACGAAGAGCATGACAGTCGTCGCCCGCTGGAATTCGGGGAGGGAAGCGAGGTGTCGGCGGATGCGCTCGCTGGCCTCGTGGCGCTCTTCGGGGGTCAGGTTTCGGAGTCGCCTCTGGACTTCGCGTCGCGCTGTTGCTTTTTCCATTGTTGCTTTCGTCGTCTCCACTGGGTCAGTCGCTCGCGGATGGTCTTCTCGTAGCCCTGGTCGGTGGGTTCGTAATATGTGCGTTCGACCGGGATGTAGTCCTGCTCGACGAAGTGGTCTTCGGAGTCGTGTGCGTACTTGTAGCCGGTGCCGTGGCCGAGTTTCTCGGCGCCGCGGTAGGAGGCATCGCGGAGGTGGTCGGGGACCTCGAGGACACGTCCCTCGCGGACGTCCTGCATGGCTCGGTCAATGGCCATGTATGCGGCGTTGCTCTTGGGGGAGGTCGCGATGAAAGTGACGGCCTGAGCGAGTGGGATTCGCGCCTCAGGCATTCCGACGAACTCGGCGATCTGGAGCGCGGCGTTGGCGAGGATGAGCGCGTGGGGGTTGGCGTTGCCGACGTCCTCGGCGGCGCAGATGACGATGCGCCTGGCGATGAAGCGGGGGTCCTCCCCCGCCTCGAGCATCTTGGCCATCCAGTAGAGGGCGGCGTCGGGGTCGGAGCCGCGCATGCTCTTGATGAACGCCGAGGCCGCGTCGTAGTGGGCGTCCTCGTCGCGGTCGTAAACCACGGCCTTCCGTTGGATCGAGTCCTCGGCCACTGCCAGGTCGTAGTGGACGACGCCATCGGGGCCGGGTTCGGTGGTCAGCACGCCTATCTCGAGGGCGTTGAGCGCGCGCCGCGCGTCGCCGTCGGAGAGTTCGGCCAGATGGTCGAGCGCCTCGTCGGTGATCTCGATCTTGTAGCGAGCGAGCCCGCGTTCGGGGTCCGCCAGCGCCCGGCGGACAATGGTCTTTATCTGGTCGTTGGTCAGGGGGCGGAACTCGAAGATTTGCGAGCGAGAGACGAGCGCCGAGGTGACGGTGAAGAACGGGTTGTGGGTTGTGGCGCCGACCATCAGGACCGCGCCCGCCTCCACGTCGGGCAGGAGCACATCTTGCTGGGCCTTGTTGAAGCGGTGGAGCTCGTCCACGAACAGGACGGTTCGCTGGCCTGAGCGCTGCTTTCGCAGTTTAGCCTCCTCGAGGGCCTCTCGGAGCTGCGCGACATTGGAAGCGGCGGCGTTGATGGCGACGAAGCGAGCCTTCGTCGTGTGGGCGATTACGTGGGCGAGAGCCGTCTTGCCGGTTCCTGGGGGGCCGTAGAAGATGACGGACGCCAGGCGGTCGGCCTCGAGCATTCGGCGCAGGAGCTTTCCCTTGCCGAAAAAGTGCTCCTGTCCGACGAACTCCTCCGGGGTTCGCGGGCGCATTCTGGCGGCGAGAGGCGCATTAGGGTCAGGGGGAAGGTGTTGAGGTTCTGGCTCGAAGAGTCCCAAGGGAACATCCTCGCGGCGGGATGGCTCACCGAAAGAAACAACCTCCGCGCCGTGCCGTGGAGAAGGCAACTCCGACCCTTACCACACGTGGGCGACAGGTATCAGCGTCGGGCTTCCTCGGACGAGGCTTGTCCTCAACTGACAGTTCTGCTGCCTCCCTGGGTCAGGTGTCGGTCGGACACGAACGGCACCTTCTTCCCACGAGCACCGCAGAGGTTGTTTCGCTCTGTCCGCACTCGCCGGGGGTCTGGGATGATTATAGCGCCACCACGCTGCGTTTCAAGAAAAAAATCTCGCGGGCGGGGCATCGCCTCGCCCCTGCTTCTCGGTGGGTAGCGCGTAGGACGTGCAAACCCGCACGCGGAAATCCTATCTTCTTGGTTTCAGATTATCGTTTGTGGGGGTGATGTGGTTGTTCGGGAAATGGCGCCTGTCGCGGGCTTGGCACGCACGTAGGCGGAGCGTCTGGCCCCGCGTCGGGTGGACTTCACCCCGGAAACTCAGCGCGGACGAGAGGGGAGAATGCGTCGGCCACCGGGAGACCGTGGCCGGCGCCCCGCCTACACGGGTTAGGAGGCGCCGCGGGGCAATCTGGCTCACTCAGCGACTCGTCTCCGGCCCGCGTTGTGGTATAATCGGGGCGTGTGGTTCCCCGAACGGAGTTGTGTGGTGCGGAAAGGATTCCGAGCCGATGGCAAAGCAGCAAGGCGGTTTCGCTCTGGTTCTCCACGCCCATCTGCCATACGTGCTGATGCACGGGGTGTGGCCCCACGGCACCGACTGGCTCAACGAGGCGGCGGCGGAGTGTTATGTGCCGCTGATCAACGCCTTCAACGACCTGGCCGAGGAGGGCATCTCGGCCAAGGTCACGATGAATGTCACCCCCGTCCTGGCCGAGCAACTGGCCGACGAGGGGTTCAAGGAGGAGTTCGTCGGCTACCTGGAACACCGGATCGAGTTCGCCGAGGCGAACGAGAAGGAGTTCACCGACAGCGGCCAGCGGGACCTGGCTTCCCTGGCCGCGATGTGGCGCAGCCACTTCGAGGGCATCCTCCGGGACTTCACCGAGCGGTACCGTCGGGACCTGGTGGGCGCGCTGCGCCGCCTCCAGGACGACGGCCACATCGAGGTGATCACTTGTTGCGCCACCCACGGGTATCTGCCGCTGTTGGGCCGGGACGAATGCGTCTGGGCTCAGGTCCGGACGGCGGTGCGGACCTACGAGCGCCACTTCGGGCGGCCGCCGCGGGGCATCTGGTTGCCCGAGTGCGCGTATCGTCCTCGATACAAGTGGACCTCGCCCCTCGACAAGGACGGCGCCTCGCCCCCCCTCGAGCGCGTGGGGGTGGAGGAGGTGCTCCACGATTGTGGGATTCGCTATTTCGTCGTGGATTCCCACCTCTTGAAGGGGGGGAAGCCGATCGGGGTCTACATTGACCGCTTCGAGGCGCTCCAGCGCCTGTGGGGGCACTTCAGCGAGCAATATAAGCCGCGGGCCGAAATCCGCGAGCGGTCGCCCCATCGCACCTACGTGGTTTGTTCCGACCCATCGGCGCAGCGGACCGCGGCGGCGTTCGTCCGCGACCCCACGACCGCCCTCCAGGTCTGGAGCGGCGAGCACGGCTATCCGGGTGACCAGTGGTACCTGGACTTCCACAAGAAACACTATCCCGGGGGCCATCGCTACTGGCGGGTGACCGACCCGAAGGCCGACCTCGGGGCGAAGGCGATCTACGACCCTCAGCGGGTCGAGGAGCGGCTGGAGAGCCACGCGGCCCACTTCGCTGAACTCGTCGAGCGGACCCTGGCGGCCGACGAACTCGTCCCGCCGGGCGCCGGGGTCGTCTGCGCGCCCTACGACGCCGAACTTTTCGGCCACTGGTGGTTCGAGGGGCCGCGGTGGGTCCACAAGGTCTTCGCCCGACTCCACCAGAACGGGGCCGTGCGGCCGGTGACCTGTAGCGAGTACCTGGCCGAACACCCTCCCGCGGGGGTCGTCGCGCTGCCCGAGGGCTCTTGGGGCGAGGGCGGCTTCCACTGGATATGGCTCAACGAGTGGACCGAGTGGACCTGGCGCGACATCTACGAGGCGGAGAACCGCTTCGTCGAACTGCTCGACAAGTACGGGCGAAACGGCGACCCGCTGACCACCGAAGTGCTCAAGCAGGCGGGGCGGGAGCTGTTGCTTCTGGAGAGTTCGGACTGGCAGTTTCTCATAAGCACTTGGCATGCAAGGGATTACGCCGAGAACCGCGTGTCCGTCCACTACGGCGACTTCAAGCGCCTGGCCGACCTCGCCGAGGCCGCGGCCACCCGCGGCTCCCTCACCCCGCAGGAGCGCGCGCTGGTGCGCCAGATCGCCCGCCGCGACGCGGTCTTCCCCGACCTCGACCTCGGGGCCTGGCGGTTGCCCTGAGGCGGGGGTGAAGCAAGAGACGGCCTGGAGCGACTAAGAGAACGGAGGGGGGCCAAACGGCAATTTGGTTCAGGAGGCAGGGAAGATGGCCAAGCGCATTCTTCTGTGGCTCCTCGTCGCTTCCTGGTGGGCTGGGGTGGGGTTGGCGGCCGAGCGTCCTGCGCCACAGGACATTCGCTCGGCGGCGAAGGCCGTCGGGCCGGCGGTCGTCGAGGTCGAGGTCACCGGTCGCCAATGGGTTCGGGGCTTCCAGCCAAGGGTGGAGGTCGAGCCACCGAAGCCGGGGCAGCCGTGGGAGTGGCGCTGGGAGTTCCGCTGGCCCCCTCGCGAGGGAGACCGGCCGTTTCCCGAACTCCCACGCCAGTTCCCGTTCGTCGTGCGGCCCGGCCAGCGCCAGCGCCGGTGCTGTGGGCTGGTGGTTGAGAGCGACGACGAGAAGGCGCTGGTGCTCGCTCCCCGCTCGGTGGTCGAGGGGGCCGAGGCCGTCTTCGTGCGGCTCTCGGACGGCAGGCGCCTGGCCGGCGACGTGCGCGGCACCGACCGCCTGACCGGACTGGCCTGCGTCGAACTTCGCGGTAAGAATATCCCCTCGGCGAAGACCGTGGCGAAAACTCCTGAACAGGGCGAGTGGGTCCTGGCCGTAGGCGGTCCGACCACGGGCGGCGCCCTGGTTCTGGGGATCGTCAGCACGAACAAGCCTCCGACGAGGGGACGGATGGCCGGCGCGCCCGTCTTGACCACAGATATGCAACTCCCCGACGAGATGGCCGGCTGCCCGCTGGTGAACTTGCGCGGGGAGGTGGTGGGCGTGAGCCTGCCGGGA